>NZ_CP060245.1:0-198148 GCF_014252455.1 Blattabacterium cuenoti | reverse complement strand
GAATCAGATAAGATAGTATTGAAATGGTTTAAAAATCGTTTTTATTATGTTTTAGAAATTTTTGATAAAAAATTTAAAAAATATAAATTTGATGAATCATTGATAATTTTATATAAGTTAATTTGGGATGATTTTTGTTCCTGGTATCTTGAAATTATTAAACCTATTATAGGTCAATTAATTTCAGAAATAGTATATTTTCAAACAATTAAGTGGTTTGAATTATTATTAAAATTAATTCATCCTTATATGCCTTTTATATCAGAAGAAATTTGGCATCTTTTGAAAAAAAGAACTAAAAAAGAGGCATTAATAATTTCTTCTTGGCCTAAGAGAAAATCTTTTAATAAAGATATATTATTGTCTTTTGAAAGAGCTACTAAAATTATATCTAAAATTCGTTTTATAAGAAATAAAATGAATTTTTCTTATAAAAAAAGTTTAGTTTTATACTCTATGAAAAAAGAAAAAGAATATTGCTCTGTTATTATAAAATTAGCAAATTTATCTAAAATTATTCATCTTTTAACAGAACCTAAAGATAGTAAATTAGTTACTTTTTTTGTAGGATCAGAAAGGTTTTTTTTATCTATTCAAAAAAATGATTTTTACGATAAAATCGATATTATGAATATTCAAAAAAAAATTCATTATTTTTATAATTTATTATATAATATTCGTAAAAATTTATCTAATAAAAAATATGTACAATCTGTTTCTAAAGAAATTTTTTTAAAAGAAAAAAAAAAAGAAAGTGATATTATAAAAAAAATAACTTCTTTAAAAGAATTTTTAAAAAAAAATTAATCCCAATTTTCACTAGACCCTCCACCTCCAAAATTACCACCTCCTCCAAATCCATCAAAATTATCTTCGTTTTCTTGAAAATATTTTTTTTTAAATAAAAAATCTGTTAAAAATAACGTATTTAACAATAATGGAGCATCTATTTCAAGAGAATAGAATAAAAAAAATATTAAAAACAAACTAAAAATAATTAAAAAATTCCATTTTAAAAAAGAATTTTGATGATGTTTTTTTTTATTTTTAAAATGATTTTTTAAAAATTTAAATATTGTTTTAATACTAAAGTTTATTGATTCATAATATAATTTTTTTTTTAATAAAGGTTTTATATTTTGTAAAATGTGTTTAGTTAAATAATCAGTAATATATGGTTCAATCCCGTATCCATTTTGGATGGATATTTTTTTATCTTTAATAGATAATAAAATAATAATTCCATTATTTTTATATTTTTGACCAATATGCCATTTTTCCCCCCATTGAGAAGCTAATAAATTTGGGTCTTCTCCATAAAGATCTTTAATTATAGCAACTAATATTTCTGTCGAAGTAGTTTTATAATATTGAATAAGTTTTTTATTTAATTCTTTAATTTGAATATTAGATAATATTCCTGCATAATCATTAATTGGATATATTTTTTTTGAATATTGAGGAATATTAAATTGTCCTTTTATTAAATTTGGAATAAAAAAAAATAAAATTAATAATAATTTTAAATTTTTTTTTATCAAATCTTTCATTTTTAATTGATTAATTTTATCATTTTATTTAGAAAAATCTATTATAGGAGCATTTTCTGTTCCTTTTTTAGATTGAAAATATCCTTTTTCTTGAAATTTAGAAAAAAAATTTGCTATAATTATTTTTGGAAATTTATTTCTATAACTATTAAAACAGTTTACTTGATCATTAAAACGATTTCTTTCTATATTAATACGATTTTCCGTTCCTTCTAATTGATTTTGTAATTCATAAAAATTTTGAGTAGATTTAATATTTGGATAATTTTCTACAATAAATAATAATCGATTAATAGAATTATTAAAATTTTCTTGTGCATTTTGAAATTTATTTATTTTATTTTGATTTAAATCATTTGTATCTATTCTAATAGAAGTTGCTTTCGCTCTTGCTTCTATTACTTTATTTAAAGTATTTGTTTCAAAATCAGCAGACCCTTTTACTGTTTTTACTAAATTTGGAATTAAATCTGCTCTACGTTGATAAACATTTTCTACTTGACTCCATTGTTTTTTTATATTTTCGTTTAAATTTACTAATTGATTATAGATCCCGGTAATCCAAAAAAATATAAAAATAATAATAGAAATTGTGATTAAAAAATTTTTTTTCATTTTTAATTTTTATAAAAATTACGAATTTATTATAATTTTTTAAAAATTTAAAAAAATTTCTTTTTTAGAAAAATAAAATGGATATTCTCTAAAAACATTTTCATTACTATCTGATCCATGAATAGCATTTTCTTTTAAAGAATTTGCATATAATTTACGTATAGTTCCCTTTTTTGCATTAATTGGATTTTTATCTCCTATTAACATTCTAAAATCTTTTACTGCATTTTCTTTTTCTAAAATAATTGATATTATAGGTCCAGAAGACATAAATTTTACTAAAGATTCGAAATATGAATTTTTTTTATGTTTTTCATAAAATTTTATAGCTAATGTTTTTGAAATAGAAGTCATTTTTAATGCTATTATTTTAAATTTTTTTTTCATGATATGAAATAAAATAGGACCTGTATATCCATTTTTTACTGCATCAGGTTTTATAATAGATAATGTAATCTTCCCCATTTTTTTATAAATCATTTTATAATAAATTTTAAAAAATTTTAATAAAAATCTACAAATTATTAATGAATTTTATACGTAAAAATTACTTTATTTTTATATATAAAAAATTAGGATTAATGATCATGAATAAAAATAATAATAAAAATAGGAGTATCTATTATGATGAGATAGGTTTTTCTTTTCAATTTTCTCAAAAAATGATTTTAAATGATTATAAATTAGCTATAATTAGTCGTGAAACTAGTATTTTAGGACGTAAAGAGGTATTAAATGGTAGAGCTAAATTTGGAATATTTGGAGATGGAAAAGAAATTCCTCAATTAGCTATGGCTAAAGTTTTTAAAAATGGAGATTTTAGATCTGGATATTACAGAGATCAAACTTTTATGATGGCTATTGGGGTTTTAACTGTAAAAAATTTTTTTTCTCAATTATATGCACATTCTGATTTAGAAGCAGAACCTGTTTCTTCTGGTAGAATGATGCCTTCTCATTTTGGAACAAGATTACTTAATAAAGATGGTAGTTGGATAAATATTATAAATAAAAAAAATTCTAGTGCTGATATTTCTTCTACAGCAGCTCAAATGCCTAGATTATTAGGTCTAGCTCAAGCTTCTAAAATTTATAAAAATTTAAATATTTTAAAAAAAACACACAAAAAATTTTCGAATAATGGAAATGAAGTAGCTTTTGGAACTATTGGAAACGCTAGTATATCTGAAGGATTATTTTGGGAAACAGTTAATGCCGCTTCAGTATTACAAATTCCAATTATACTTTCTATTTGGGATGATGAATATGGAATATCCGTTTCGAATAAGTATCAATTTTCAAAGAAAAATATTAGTGATATTTTATCTGGATTTCAAAGAAATAACAAAGAAAATGGAATAGAAATTTTTCGTGTTAATGGATCTAATTATATAGATTTAATAAAAACTTATATACAAGCAGATAAAATTGCACGAGAAGAACATGTTCCAGTTATTATACATATAACAGATTTAACTCAACCTCAAGGACATTCTACTTCTTCTTCTCATGAAAGATATAAATCTAAAAAACGTTTAGAATGGGAAAAAAATAATGATGGAATAAAAAAATTTAAAGAATGGATTTTAAATTTTCGATTTAAAACAGATCAATTACATAATAATAATATTAAAGATATTTTAAATAAAATAGATTTTGAAGCAAAAGAATATGTTCATCATGAACAAAAAATGGCTTGGATAGATTTTCAAAATCCAATTAAAAAAATTAAAAATGAAGCTATAACTTTTTTGCAAAAAATACAATTAACATATCCTTATAAAACAAAAATTAAAACATATGTTCAAAAATTACAAAATAAAAATTTATATACAAAAAAATCAATATTTAGTATCGTTCGTAGATCTTTATATCTGATTTATGAAGAAGATACTTATCAAAAAAATTGTCTTATCAAATGGTTAAAAAAAAAATATAAAATAGAACAAGATAATTATTCTTCACATTTGTATAGTATTTCTGAACAATCTAGATTAACTTCTACAGAAGTTTTTCCTATATATAAAGAAAATATAAAAAATAAAGTAGATGGAAGAATTGTTTTAAGAGAAAATTTTGATAAATTATTAGAACTATATCCTGATTTATTAATTTTTGGTGAAGATGTTGGTAAAATTGGAGATGTTAATCAAGGATTAGAAGGACTTCAAAAAAAATATGGAGAAATACGTATTTTTGATACTGGAATTCGTGAATCTACTATAGTCGGACAAGGAATTGGTCTTGCTATGCGTGGACTTCGTCCTATAGTTGAAATTCAATATATAGATTATTTATTATATGCCTTACAAATTATGAGTGATGATTTAGCTTGTTTACAATATAGAACAAAAGGAGGGCAAAAATCTCCTGTTATTATTAGAACTAGAGGACATCGTTTAGAGGGAATATGGCATTCTGGATCTCCTATGGGAGGTATTATTAATTATTTAAGAGGACTTTTAGTCCTGGTTCCAAGAAATATGGTAAAAGCTGCTGGATTTTATAATAATTTATTAGATAGAGATGATCCTGCATTAGTTATTGAATGTTTAAATGGTTATAGAATAAAAGAAAAATTACCAGAAAATTTAGGTTATTTTAAAACTCCAATTGGAATAGTAGAAATTACTAGAAAAGGAAAAGATATCACAATTGTTACTTATGGATCTACATGGAGAATTGTTCATGAAGCAGCAGAAAAATTATTTAAAATCAAAAATATAGAATTAGAAATTATTGATTTGCAATCTCTATTACCTTTTGATATTAAAAAAGATATTAAAAAAAGTTTAAAAAAAACTAATCGATTAGTAATTATCGATGAGGATGTTCCAGGGGGTGCTTCTGCTTATATTTTACAAAAAATATTAGAAGAACAAAATGGATATTATTATTTAGATTCTCCACCTGTTACTATCACTGCGAAAGAACATCGTCCTCCTTATGGATCTGATGGAGATTATTTTTCTAAACCATCTGTTGAAAATATTATAGAAAAAATATTACAAATTATGCAGTTTAATTAAATATATCTTTTATTTTATATTTATTTTTGTTAATATTAATAAACTTATTTTTCCAAATGTATGAAAATAAAAAAAACTTTACATTCCAGGATTAATGAAATGAATTTTAATAATATTTCTTTTGGAAATCATTATTCTGATCATATGTTTACTTCAGAATGTAGAAATGGAAAATGGATAAATGCTATTATTAAACCATTTGGAAATATGATTTTTTCTCCTATATCATTAGTTTTTCATTATGGACAAGCGGTTTTTGAAGGAATGAAAGCTTATAAAGATAAAAAAGAAGAAGTATTTTTATTTCGTCCAGAAGAAAATTTTAAAAGAATAAATAAATCTGCTAAACGTTTATCAATGCCAAAAATTCCAAAATATATTTTTATGGATGGGTTAAAAAAATTAATAGATATAGATAGAAATTGGGTTCCTAAAAATTATGGACAATCTTTATATATTCGTCCTTTTTTTATTGCTACAGAAGGAATTTTGTCTGCTAAACCTTCTAATAATTATTTATTTATAATTATATCTACGCCTGCAGATGATAATTATTATAAAAAACCTTTAAAAATAAAAATAGAAGAAAAATATAGTAGGTCTACTTTAGGAGGAATAGGGTTTACTAAAGCAGCTGGGAATTATGCCTCTTCTTTTTATCCAACTAAATTAGCAAAAGAAGAAGGTTTTGATCAACTTTTATGGACAGATTCTTATACTCATACTATTATTGAAGAATCTGGAACGATGAATGTTTTTTTTTGGTTAAAAAATAAATTAATTACTCCAAAATTTAATGAAAATATCTTAAGTGGGATTACTTGTAATAGTCTTCTTTCTTTAGCTCAAAAAGAAGGAATAGATATAATAGAAAAAGATTTAAAAGTTTCAGAAATAATAGATGGATTCAAGAAAGGAGAATTAAAAGAAGCTTTTGGTTGTGGGACAGCAGTAGTCGTTAATTATTTTAAAACAATTAGTTATAAAAGAGAAAATTTTTTTTTACCTGATCTTCCAGATGAAGAAAGGATATCTCTTTTATTAAAAAAAAGATTATTAGATATACAACATAATTTATCAGAAGATCCTTTTGGATGGAGATTACAATTAAAAAGATTATTATAATCTATGTATGATGATTTTCAATCTATAGAAAAAATTACTAAAAAAGGTCTATATATTTTATATAAATTAAAAAATTTTAAAAAATTAAATTTTCAATTTACTAATAAAAAACATGTAGGAGATATTACTTTAATTTTATTTCCTTTATCAAAAATTTTGAAAACCCCTGTAGAAAATATAGGAAAAAAAATTGGATTTTATGTACAAAAAAAATTAAAAAATCATATAAATTTTTCTATTATTGGAGGTTTTTTAAATTTTATTTTTAAAGATAGTTATTATCTTTATCTACTTAAAAAAATGTTAAATAATAATTTTTATGATTTAAAATTTACCTCTAAAAATATTATAGTAGAATACTCTTCTCCTAATGCAAATAAACCTCTTCATTTAGGTCATATTAGAAATATTTTGATTGGTTCTTCTATATCAAAAATATTAAATATGGTAGGACATAAAGTAAAAAAAATTCAAATTATTAATGATAGAGGAATACATATATGTAAATCTATGATTACTTGGATGAAAATCGGAGAAGGAAAAACACCTGATCATGTAGGAATGAAAGGAGATCATTTTGTAGGAAAATATTATTATTTATTTGATAAATTATATCATCAAGAAATTAAAAATAAAAAAGAAAAAAATAGTAATAATGTTCCTATTTTAAATGAAGCTAGAATATTATTAAAAAAATGGGAATCTGGTGACTGTTATACTAGAAATATATGGAAAAAAATGAATCAATGGGTTTATGATGGATTTAAAGAAACTTATCAAAAATTAGGAATAAAATTTGATCAAATAGAATATGAAAGTAAGATTTATGATATTGGAAAAAAAATTATCAAAAACGGTTTAAAAAAAGGAATTTTTTTTCAAAAAAAAGATGGATCTATTTGGATTGATTTAATGAAAGAAGGTTTTAATCAAAAACTATTATTACGTTCTGATGAAACTTCCGTATATATAACCCAAGATATAGGAACGGCTATAGAACGTTTTAAAAAATATCGTATAGACCAATTAATTTATATTGTAGGAAAAGAACAAGATTATCATTTTAAAGTTCTTTTCAGGATATTAAAACGTTTAGGATATTTATGGGTTAAAAAATTAATACATCTTTCTTATGGAATGGTAGATTTACCAAGTGGTCAAATGAAATCTAGAAAAGGAAATATTATCGATGCAGATAGTTTTATATTAGAAATGTATTCTATTGCAAAAAAATATTTTTTTAAAAAAAATGAAAAAAAACAAGATAAATATTATGAAAAAATAGCTATAGGAGCTATAAAATATTATTTTCTTCAAGTCGATCCTAAAAAAAAAATTATTTTTAATCCTAAAAAATCTATAGATTTTAAAGGAAAAACAGGAACTTATATTCAATATACTTATTCTAGAATTCGTTCTTTAGAACGAAATTTTTTAGATTTATGTTTATTAACTAATAAAGATTGGTTTAATACAAAATTAGATATATATGAAAAAAATATGATTAAAATTATTCAAAAATATCCATTAATTTTAAAAAAATCATCAATTAATTTAAATCCGTCATTAATAGCAAATTACATATATGAAGTATCTAAAATTTTTAATCATTTATATCAAAATAAAAAAATAATTAATCCTTTAAATATTATTCATAGTAATGTTTGTATGAATATTATTCATATAACAGGAAATATTTTAAAATCTGGAATGAGTTTATTAGGCATAAAAATGCTTGATAGTATGTAAAAAAGAAAAAAATAAACGTATATGTTTAAATATTTACAAAAAAAAATGGATAAAGCTCTTCATATTTTGAAGGGAAATAATAAAATAACGGAAATTAATGTTACAGCGACTCTTAAAGAAATTCGTAGAACTCTTATTGATGCAGATGTAAATTATAAAATTGCTAAAACTTTTATTCAAAAAATAAAAGAAAAATCAATTGGTAAAAAAGTTTTGACTTCTTTAAATCCAAAACAATTAATTATTAAAATTATATATGATGAATTAGTTTTATTAATGGGTGGGAAAAATAAAGAAATTAATATATCCAAAAATCCTTCTATTATTTTAATTTGTGGATTACAGGGAAGTGGAAAAACTTCTTTTTCTTCTAAACTTGCTTTTTTTTTAAAAAAAAAAAATAAAAAACCTTTATTAGTTGCTGCAGATATTCATCGTCCTGCTGCAATAGATCAATTAAAAATAATTGCAGATAAAGTTGATATTCCTGTTTTCTTTTTAAAAGAGAATAAAAATATAATAGAAATTATTAAAAAGTCTTTTTTATATGCTAATGAAAAAAAATGCAATGTGATTATTATTGATACTGCAGGTAGATTGGCTATTGATAAAATAATGATGAATGAAATTGAAACAATTTATCGATATTCTAAACCAGATGAAACTTTATTTGTAGTGGATGCAATGACGGGACAAGATGCTATTAATACTGTTCAAATATTTTCTAAAGTTTTAAATTTTGATGGAATAGTAATGACTAAATTAGATGGTGATAGTAGAGGTGGAGCAGCTATTACTATGTCTAGTGTAGTTGGTAAACCTATTAAATTCATTAGTAATGGTGAAAAAATAGAAAATATAGAAATTTTTTATCCAGAAAGAATAGCTAATAGAATTTTAGGAATGGGGGATATCGTTACTTTAGTAGAGAAAGTACAAGAACAATTTAATGAAGAAAAAACTAAAAAAATTTATAGAAAGATTTCAAAAAATCGTTTTAATTTTGAGGATTTATTTGAACAAATTAAAAAAATAAAAAAAATAGGTAGTATAAAAAATATTATGTCTATGATTCCTGGAATGGAAAATTTTTTGGATAAAAAAAAGGAAAAAAAAGATTCTTTTAAAGAAATAGAATCTATTATATTATCTATGACTCCTTATGAAAGACATCATCCTACCTTATTTTCTAATAGCAATAGAAAAAATAGAATATCAAAAGGATCTGGGATTCCTTTAAAAGAAATTAATCTTTTTTTAAAACAATTTGATAAAATTAATAAAATAATGAAAACAATGAATCATAATTCAGGATCTGAAATTATAAAAAATTTTTTATCCAAAATGATTAATTAACAAAAATATAAATTATTTTAATTTTTATAAAAATTTTCTTTTATTGAAAATATTTTTAATTTTGTTCATTTCAATATATTATTTCCATATAGTAGTAAATATTCCATTTTTTATGAATGAGTAAATCATGATGAAAGGTTTTTTAAATAGAGATAGATTTTTAAGTATTTTAGAAAAAATTAATATTTGGGATATTGTTATTATTGGAGGGGGAGCTACAGGATTAGGAATTTCTTTAGATTCCGCTTCTAGAGGATATAAAACTCTTCTTTTAGAACAATCGGATTTTTCGAAAGGAACTTCTAGTCGTAGTACAAAATTAGTTCATGGGGGTATTCGATATTTAGCTCAAGGAAATATTAAATTAGTTTATGAAGCATTAAAAGAAAGAGGTCTTTTATTAAAAAATGCTCCTCATTTAGTAAAAAAACAACGATTTATTATTCCTATTTTCAATTATAGAATGGGTTTTTTATATTGGATGGGATTAAAATCTTATGAATGGTTATCTGGATCATTAAGTTTTGGAAAAACTCAATTTTTATCAAAAAGTAAAATATTAAAAATATTTCCTGAAATAAAACCAAATAACCTAAAAGGAGGTATTTTATATTATGATGGTCAATTTGATGATTCTCGTTTAGCTATAAATTTAGCCCAAACTAGTGTAAAAAAAGGAGGAATTTTATTAAATTATTTTAAAGTAAAAAATCTTAAAAAAATAGGAAATAAAATATCTGGAGTCATTGCTTATGATCTTGAAAATAAAAAAAAATATACTATTTGTTCTAAAACAGTGATTAATGCGACTGGAGTTTTTTCTGATTCTATTTTAAAAATGGATGATCATACATGGCCAATGTTTATAAAACCTAGTCAAGGAACACATATTATATTAAATAAATCTTTTTTTAGTAGTTCAAATACGGCTATTGTTATTCCAAAAACTTCTGATGGAAGAATTTTATTTAGTATACCATGGTATGATCATGTTTTAATTGGAACTACAGATACTTTTTTAAATAAAATTATTATGGATCCTCATCCATTAGAAGAAGAAATAGATTTTATTTTACATAATTTTAACCAATATTTTTTATATAATCCTAAAAAAAATGATATTTTAAGTGCATTTTCTGGTTTACGGCCCCTAGTAATTCCTACAAATTTATCTTATAATAAAAAAACTAAAGATATTTCTAGATCACATAAATTGATGATTAGTCCTTCTGGTTTAATTACTATAATAGGAGGTAAATGGACGACTTATAGAAAAATGGCGGAAGAAACTGTTAATAAAGCTATTAAAATAGGGAAATTAAATAAAAAACTTTCTTTAACAAAAGAAATTAGAATTTATGGATCTATTTCTTCATCTAATTATAATCAATCTTCTCATTGGAATAAATATGGAGTAGACGAAGATAATATTAAAAAATTAATTAAGGAGAATCCTGTATGGGGAGATCCATTAATTTCTAAATATCCTTATTATTGTATTAAAGCAGAAATTATATGGATGGTACGTTATGAAATGGCTAGAACCATTGAAGATGTTTTGGCAAGAAGATTACGTTTTTTATTTTTAAATGCAAAAATAGCAATAAAGATAGCACCAATAGTAGCATCATTAATGGCACAAGAACTTTCTAGAGATAAAACGTGGGAAAAATCACAAGTATCTGCTTTTAAAAAATTAGCTAAAAAATATTATTATCCAATTATTTAATATTTTAATAAGCTTTTACAATGCTATTATTATATCATTATTATATGTTTATGAAAAAATATGTGCTATCATTAGATCAGGGAACTACTAGTTCTAGAGCTATTATTTTTAATAAAAAAGGAAATATTATTTCCGTAGCTCAAAGAGAATTTACACAAATTTATCCTTATCCTGGATGGGTAGAACATAATGCAGAAGAAATATGGTCTACACAAGCTTCAGTAGCTTTAGAAGCTATATTAAAAGCAAACTTATCAGGAGATAATATTATTTCAATAGGAATTACTAATCAAAGAGAAACTACTGTAGTATGGGATAAAATAACGGGAGAACCTATTTTTAATGCTATCGTTTGGCAAGATAGACGTACATCTAATTATTGTGATTTTCTTAAAAAAGAAGGATTCACTGAAATGATTATAAAAAAAACAGGTCTTATTATCGATCCATATTTTTCTGCTACAAAAATTAAATGGATATTAGAAAATATTCCAGAAGCTAGAAAAAAAGCAAATTCTGGAATATTAGCTTTTGGAACTATTGATTCCTGGTTAATATGGAATTTAACTGGGAAAAAAAATCATGTAACAGATGTGACTAATGCTTCTCGTACAATGCTTTTTAATATTCATACACTAAGTTGGGATCAAGATTTAATTAAATTGTTTGATATTCCAAAAAATATGCTTCCAGAAGTGAAATCATCTAGTGAAATTTTTGGTTATACTACAGGTAGTATTCTTTCTCATAAAATTCCTATATCTGGAATTGCAGGAGATCAACAAGCGGCCCTTTTTGGTCAAATGTGTACTAAAATTGGAATGGTAAAAAATACTTATGGAACGGGTTGTTTTATGTTAATGAATGTTGGAGATAAACCTGTTTTTTCTAAAAATAATTTAATAACAACTATTGCTTGGAAAATTAATAATAAAGTTCAATATGCTTTAGAAGGGAGTGTTTTTATTGCCGGAGCGGTTGTACAATGGTTGAGAGATGGATTAGGTCTCCTTTTATCTTCTAATGAAGCAGAAAAACTTGCTGTTTCTGTAGATAATACAGAAGGATTATATATGGTGCCAGCTTTTTCTGGATTAGGGGCTCCTTATTGGGATCAAAAAGCTAGAGGAACTATTGTAGGAATTACTAGGGGGACTACTTCTGCTCATTTTGTACGTGCAGCTTTAGAAAGTATAGCTTTTCAAAATATGGATGTATTAAAAGCAATGGAAGCAGATTCTGGAATTTCTATACAAGAACTTCGTGTTGATGGAGGAGCTACGGTTAATAAATTATTAATGCAATTTCAATCTGATATTTTAAATGTGAAAGTCGTTAAATCAAAAATTTCTGAACTTACAGCAGCAGGTGCTGCTTATTTATCTGGATTAGCTGTAAATTATTGGACTAGTTTTGAAGATATTCAAGATAAGTGGAAATTAGAACAGGTTTTTGAACCAAAAAAAATGTCAAGTCGTTTGGAAAGAATTAAAGGTTGGGAAAAAGCAATAAAAACTACTCGTTCTTGGTCAAATGAATTTTAGTAAATTTTATATATTATGATAAAAATATATGCAGAAATTATCGGAACAATGATTTTAGTTTTTTTAGGAAATGGAGTAGTAGCTAATTTAGTTTTAAATAAAACTAAAGGACATGGGAATGGAGGATGGTTAACTATTACTATTGGTTGGGCTTTAGCAGTTTTTATAGGAATTTTAGTTTCTTATCCTTATAGTGGTGGACATTTAAATCCATCTATAACAATAGGATTGGCTATAGTTGGAAAGTTTAATTGGAAGTTAGTCCCTTCTTATATTGTTTCTCAATTTATTGGATCTATGTTAGGATCTTTATTAGTTTGGATTTTATATAAAGATCATTTTTTAGAAACGAAAAAAGAACAAGATAAATTATCTGTTTTTGCTACAGTTCCTTCTATTAAAAAATTTTATTCTAATTTTTTAAGTGAAATATTAGTGACTTTTATTTTTATTTTTTTAAATTTATATCTTTCAGAAAAAATTATTTTTTTTCAGGAAGGAAAATCTCCAATATTAGTAGCCGTTTTATCTTCTTTAGTATTATTAGCAATTGGATTATCTTTAGGAGGAACTACTGGTTATGCTATGAATCCTGCTCGTGATTTAGGTCCAAGAATTATATATACACTTTTACCTATACCTGGAAAGGTAAAAAGACATTGGAATTATTCGTTGATACCTGGATTAGGTCCTATTTTTGGTAGTTGTTTTGCATCTATTTTATATTTATTTTTATCATCTTAATCATGAAAGAAATATTATAAAAAAAACTTGTAACTTTTTTTTTAGTAAAGGTAAATGGATAAATCTTTAGTTTTAAAAAATACTAATATAGATCACAGATCAATAGGAAAAAAATTAAAATTTTTTATTTTTTCTGATAGAGTAGGAACAGGATTGCCATTATGGTTACCTAGAGGAACTATTTTTAGAAAAAATTTAGAAAAATTTTTAACTGATATTCAAAAAAAACATGGATATGAAATGATTATTACTCCTCATATTGGACATAAAAAATTATATATTAGAAGTGGACATTGGAATAAATATGGAAAAGATAGTTTTCAACCCATTAAAACCCCTCGGAAAGAAGAAGAATTTTTATTAAAACCTATGAATTGTCCTCATCATTGTGAAGTTTATCGTTCACAAGAATGGTCATATAGAGATCTTCCTAAAAGGTTTGCTGAATTTGGAACAGTATATCGATATGAAAAAAGTGGAGAATTGAATGGTTTGACAAGGGTCAGATGTTTTACCCAAGATGATGCACATATTTTTTGTACATATGATCAGCTTTTAGAAGAATTTAAAAAAGTAATACATTTAGTTTTTTATGTTTTTCGTTGTCTTGGTTTTTTAGATTATACAGTTAGAGTTTCCCTTAGAGATCCTAAAAAAAAAGGGGATAATTATTATATTGGATCAGAAAAAAATTGGAAAAATGCTGAAAATGCTATTTTAACAGCTGTAAAAGAAGAAAAAATAAATGCTTCTATTCATTATGGAGAAGCTGCTTTTTATGGTCCAAAATTAGATTTTTTATTTAAAGATTCTTTAAATAGAAATTGGCAATTAGGAACTATTCAAGTAGATTATAATCTCCCGGAAAGATTTGATTTATATTATAAAGGAAAAAATAATGAAAAAAATCGTCCAGTAATGATACATCGGGCTCCTTTTGGTTCATTAGAACGTCTTATAGCGATTATAATTGAACATACAAAAGGAAATATCCCATTATGGTTAGTTCCATATCAGGCGGTAATACTTCCTATCAGTAATAAATATATGATATATGCAAAAAAAATTTTAAATTTAATGTTAGATTATAATATTCGTGTTTTTATTGATAGTAGAAATGAAAAAATTAATAAAAAAATTAGAGATTCAGAAGAAAATAAAATTCCTTATATGATTATTTTGGGAGATAAAGAGGAAAAAAATGAAATGATTTCATTAAGACGTCATAATGTTGGTCATTTAGGTATTTTTACTATTTCTAATGGAATAGATGCTATTTTTAAAGAAAGTAACTCATTTAAATAAACTTATAAAATTATAAAGCTATAAAAAAAAAATTTATTAGAGTTCATCATAAAAAAAAGAGAATATATCGTACATTTACAAAAAAAAAGGAGCATCATCGTATTAATCAATATATTGATTCTCATCAGATACGGTTAGTAGGGAAGGATATTGAAAAAGGAATTATATCAATTAAAGAAGCTCTTCAATTAGCAATGGATCAAGAATTAGATTTAGTAGAGATCAATCCTAAAGTTAATCCTCCAGTATGTAAGATATTGGATTATAAAAAATTTTTATATGAACAAAAGAAAAAAAAGAAACAATTTAAAGCGAAACAAATTAAAGTAAATACTAAAGAAATTAGATTTGGTCCTCAAATAGGAGATCATGATGGGAAAGTTAAGATTAGGAGTGCTGAAAAATTTTTAATGCGGGGTGATAAAGTAAAAGTTTTTGTTTTCTTTAAAGGGCGTTCAATTGTATATAAAGATCAAGGTAAAATAAAATTGCTAAAATTTGCAGAAGAAATTGAAGAATATGGAAAAGTCGAACAAATGCCGGTGATGGAAGGAAAAAGAATGTACATGATTTTAGCTCCAAAAAAGTTTTAATATGCCGAAATTAAAAACAAAATCAGGATCAAAAAAAAGATTTAAAAAAACAGCAAGTGGTTATATCAAAAAAAAACATGCGTTTAAAAATCATCTTTTAACTAAAAAAAATAAAAAAAGGAAACGTAAACTTTCTAAATTTTCTTTATTAAAAAGATCAGATCAAAAAAATATAAAAAAACAACTATAAGATAAATGCCAAGATCTACTAATTCTGTAAATTCTAGACGAAAACGTAAAAAAATATTAAAATTAGCAAGAGGATTTTATGGAGCTAGAAGTAAGGTTTATACAGTAGCTAAAAATGCTGTAGAGAAATCATTTGTATATGCTTTTTCAAGTAGAAAAAAAAAGAAAAGAGATTTTAGATCTCTTTGGATTCAACGTATTAATGCTGAAGTACGAAAGTATGGAATATCTTATTCTCAATTTATAAAAAAATTATATAATAATAATATTCATATTAATAGGAAATATCTTGCAGATTTTGCTATGAATGATCCTCAGTCTTTCAAAAAAATCATAGATAATATTTTGTGATAGATAAGTGATATTTTTTATTTAAAAAAATTGATAAGCTTTTTTTCTATTTTTCTTTTTTTAATAGAAGAAAAATAATCTATAAAAAGTTTTCCTTCAATATGATCATATTCATGTTGTATAACTCTAGAACATATACCTTGTAAAGTTTTTTTCTTTTTTTCCCAATTATGATCATAATATTCTATTATTATATGAGATTTTCTTTTAACATATCCCATAATTCCAGGAATACTAAGACATCCTTCATTAAAATTACATAATTCTCCGTATATTTTTATTATTTTAGCGTTAATAAAAACTTCTTCATAATTATTTATTATATCCTGATTTTTATTGTAAAAAGGAGTTTTTATGATAAAAATTCGTATATTTTTTCCTATTTGAGGAGCAGCTAAACCTATTCCTTGTACTTTATCTATAGTTTCAAACATATCATTAATTAATGTATTAATTGTTCTTCTACAAGAATGAATATCTATCTCTATAGATTTTTTTCTTAAAATAGGATTTCCATAAAAAACTATAGGTAAGATCATGATAATTTTTTTTTATTTTTCAAATTTTTAATAAGATAAGATTGTAAAATAATGGTAGCACTAATTTGATTTAAAATTCCTTTATTTCTTCTTTGTTTTTTTTTTAATCCTAATTCAATCATAGTAATAAAAGCCATTTTAGATGTAAAACGTTCATCCAATCGTTCTATTATAATATTAGGATATTTTTTATGAAATTTATAAATAAATTTTTTAATATATTTTTCTAATGCAGAATTTTTATTTTGTAAAGTTTTAGGAAGACCAATAACAATTTTTTCTATAGGGGAATTATACATAATAATATCTAAAAAATTCATTAAATTCTTAGTAAAAATAGCTGTTAGTCCAAAAGAAAATATTTTTTTATTATCTGTTATAGATAATCCTGTTATAATCTTGCCGTAATCTATTCCCAATATTTTTGTCATAATAAATAAGAACAAATATAGATATTTTTACTACTTTTGTTTTTATAAATTTTTTATGAAATTAAATAAACTAAAATTATCAATAGAAAATGCTTGGAATCATAAGGAAAAATTAGAATATCATTTAAAAAATGATGTAATATATGTGATTAATCAAATAGATAAAGGAAATATAAGAGTATCAGAATTTTTAAATGGAAAATGGAGAATAAATGAATGGGTTAAAAAAGCTATTATTATGTATTTTTCTATTCAAAAAATGAATTTAATAGAATTGGGCCCTTTAGAATTTTATGATAAAATTCCGGTAAAAAATAAATTTAAAAAAAAAGGAATTCGTGTAGTTCCCCCCGCAGTAGCACGTTACGGATCTTATATTTCTACAGGAGTGATTCTTATGCCTTCTTATGTTAATATTGGAGCCTATATAGGAGAAGGAACTATGATAGATACATGGGCTACGGTAGGTAGTTGTGCTCAAATTGGAAGTCGTGTTCATATCAGTGGTGGAGTTGGAATAGGAGGAGTTTTAGAACCTATACAAGCTTCTCCAGTTATTATTGAAGATGATGTTTTTATTGGATCTAGATGTATTTTAGTAGAAGGAGTAATTATACAAAAAGAAGCTGTTTTAGGAGCTAATGTAGTTTTAACCTCTTCTACTAAAATTTTTGATGTTTCTAATGAAAATTCTATTTTAATGAAAGGAGTTATTCCTCCATCATCTGTAGTTATACCTGGAACATATCCTAAAAAATTTCCTTCAGGAATATATCATATTCCATGTGCACTAATTATTGGAAAAAGAAAAGAAAGTACTAATAAAAAAACTTCTTTAAATGAAGTATTAAGAACGCATCATTTATTTTAATAATTTTTTAAATTTTCTATTATTTTTTTTTCATGTTTTTTGACGAAGAAATAGAAAAAAGTACAAATTTTTTAAAAAAAGGAAAAATTTTATTATATCCTACAGATACTGTATGGGGTTTAGGATGTGATATATTTAATTTAAAATCTATAGAAAAAATATATAAAATAAAAAATAGAAATTTTTCTAAATCTATGATTATTTTAGTAGAATCTATGGATCGTTTATACGAATTAGTAAAGGATATTCCTGATATAGTTATAGAAATTCTTAAAAATTATCATAATAAAAAGAAACCTATTACTATAGTATATGAAAATCCTCGTAAAATAATTTATAATTGCTTAAAAAATAATATAGATAATACTGTAGCTATTCGTTTAACAATGGATCCATTTTGTACTCGTTTAATTCATCATTTAAATAGACCGATAGTCTCTACTTCTGCTAATTTATCAGGAGATACGACTCCTCATTCATTTTCTGAAATTAATCCAGATATTTTAAATAAAATTGATTATGCTGTAAATTTTCGTAGAAAAGAAAAAGCTATCTATAGTAATTCTTCTATTTTAAAAATTGTTTCAAATAAAGTAAAAATAATACGTAAGTAATTTATATGAAATTATTTTCTGCTATTCATCAAGATATATTTCGCATTATTAGTTATTCTGCACAAAATATAAAACAAGATTGTTATGTAGTAGGAGGTTATGTTAGGGATTTTTTACTTGGAATAAAAAGTATTAAAGATTTAGATATTTTAACTATAGGGGAAGGAATTCGATTAGCTAAAGAAGTTTCGAAAAATATAAAAAATACTTCTAAAATAAATATTTTTAAACGTTTTGGAACTGCTATGTTAGAATATAATAATCAAAAAATAGAATTTGTAGGATCTAGAAAAGAATCGTATCATTTATATAGTAGAAATCCTATAATAAAATTTGGATCTTTACAAGAGGATCAAAATAGGAGAGATTTTACAATTAATGCTTTAGCTATTAGTTTAAATAAAAAAGATTATGGGAAATTGATTGATCCATTTGGAGGATTATTGGATTTAAAAAATAAAATTTTAAGAACACCTTTAAATGCCGATATTACTTATTCTGATGATCCTCTTAGAATGATGAGAGCTATCCGATTTTCTACTCAACTTAAATTTGTTATTGAAAAATCTTCATTTAAATCTATTCAAAAAAATAAAAATAGAATAAATATTGTTTCTGTAGAAAGAATTATAGAAGAATTTCATAAAATTCTTTTAACTAAAAAACCTTCTATAGGTTTATTATTATTATATAAATCTGGATTATTATCCATAATATTACCAGAACTTACTTTATTACAGGGAATAGAAGAAAAAAACGGATATAAACATAAAGATAATTTTGATCATACTTTGCAAGTAGTAGATAATATTAGTAAAGAAGAAAAAAATTCTCTTTGGTTAAGATGGGCTGCGTTGCTACATGATATAGGAAAATATTATACTAAAAAATTTTTTCCAAAAATAGGATGGTCTTTTCATGCACATGAATTTGTAGGATCCAAAATGATTCCAAATATATTTCAACGTTTAAAATTACCAAAAGGAAAACATATGAAATATGTAAAAAAAATGATACAAAATAGTTATAGACCTATTTCTTTATTAGGAACTAGTATTAGTGATTCTGCTATACGTCGATTATTATTTGATATGGGAAAAGATATTGAAGATTTGATTACATTATGTATAGCTGATATTACTACAAAAAATATAGAAAAAAAGAATTTATACAAAAAAAATTTCTATTCTTTTATAGAAAGAATTAAAAAATTAGAAGAGAGAGATCGTATACAAAACTGGAAATCACCTATCACAGGAAATGATATCATGAATAGTTTTTATATTAAACCATGTAAAAAAATAGGGATTATAAAAAATTTTATTAAGGAGTCTATTTTAGAAGGAAAAATATCAAATGAATTTCATTCTGCTTATTTTTTGATGTTAAAAAAAGGAGAGGAATTAGGGTTAAAAAAAAAGAATTTAAAAAAAACATAGATGTTATTTTCTAATATTAACGGAACAAAGAAAAAAAAAATTGTATTAATCCCACATATGAATCCAGATGGAGATGCTTTAGGTTCTTCTTTAGCTCTTTTATTTTATTTCAGAAAATTAAATCATGATGTAGATTTAATATCCCCTACAGAATATTCTGATTTTTTTAGATGGCTACCTGGGAGTAATGATATTATTATTTTGTCAGAAAAAACTGAATTATTAATTAAAAAAAAAATTGTAGATTCGGATTATATTTTTTTTATTGATTTTAATAATTTATCAAGAATAAAAAATTTAAAAAAATTTTTATTTTGTTCTAAAGCAAAAAAAATATTAATAGATCATCATCCATATCCCTTTTATTTTGATTTTATGTTTTCAGATATAACAGTAGCAGCTACGAGTATTTTAGTATTTAGATTTATATCTAATATGAAAAATTTAGATAAAATTGATAAACAAATAGCTACATGTTTATACGTTGGTATTATAACTGATACTGGTTTTTTTCGTTTTCCATCCGTAACTTCTGAAACTCATTTTATTGTTGGAAAATTAATAGAAAAAGGAATTGATATTGAAAATATATATAATCATATACACGAAAAATATAACGTAAATAGATTAAAAATTTTGTCAAAAGCATTGAAAAAATTACAAGTGATAGATAAATATAGAACTGCTTATACAAGTATTAATTCCTCAGATATTAATTTTTATTCTTATCAAAAAGGGGATACAGAAGGTATTATTACTTATGGTTTAAAAATAAAAAATATTGTTTTTTCTGTTTTCTTTTTTGAAGAAAATGAACGATCTCCAATTAGAATTTCTTTTCGTTCAAAAGGTAATTTTGATGTAAATATTTTTGCTAGAAAACATTTTGGAGGAGGAGGGCATAAAAATGCTGCAGGTGGTTTATTAAAAACAAGTTTATCCGAATCTATTGAATATTTTTTAAATATTATTCCTAATTATTATAAAAATCTTATGTTTTCCATTTAATATTACATCCGTAACTAGGTTTTTGTATTATTTTAGTAATTTTTATACCTTTTAAAATAGTTTTTAATATTTTTTTTACATTATATCCTGTAACTGGTAGTTTATTTCCTGGACTGGAATCATCAAATTTTCCATGATAACATAAATGACCTATCCCATTAAATATAAAAAATTCAGGAGTACATTGAGCTCCATAATATTTAGCTACTTCTTGTTTTTCATCAAAAAAATAAGGAAATGTATACCCTAATTTATGAGATATTTTATTCATATTTTTTGGAGAATCTTCTGGATATTTTTTTTCATCATTAGAATTTATAGCAATAAAAGAAACTCCTTTTAATATATAATGATTAGCCAAATGGACCAATTCTGTATTAATATGTTTTACATATGGACAATGATTACAAATAAACATAATAACAGTTGCTTTCTCAGAAAAAAAAAATTTCATATTTTTTTTTATACCTGATAAAGGTTCTAATAATTCAAAACTTTTGATGATATGAATTTTAATATCATTAGAAGAATAGGTTACTACCATAATATTTATTTTTTCTTTTTTTTTGTTGAAAACATAAAATATTTTTTATTTTCAGCTTCAGCTAATTCCCCGTCTATTAATATTCTTCCACTATGTTCATCAATTAAAATTTTATTTCTTTGTATAAGTTCTGAATATTTTTGAGGGGTAATAGCCAAATATGATCCTAAAGGAGCTCCTCTTTGAACTGGAGCAATAGCTACTCCATTTTTTACTCCATTTCTGATTTTTTTATAAGTTTGAAATAAATTATTATCTATTTTTTTAGAAAATAATAGATATTTTTTTCGTAAAATTTTTTCTTCTTTTTCATTATCTAAAAGAATTTTATTCAATTCTTTTTTTTTCTGAAAAAGATGTTCTTTTTTATTTTTTAATATTTTTTTTTCTTTTTTTAAAAGAATTTCATTTTTTTTAATTTTTAAATTAATTTCTTTTATTTTTTTTTTATATAATTGAATTTCTAATTTTTGATAATCAATTTCTTTATTTAGAGCATATAATTCTTTATTATTTCTTATATTATTTTTTTGACTTTCATATTTTTGTATAAATGTATCGCAAGATTTAATATTTTTATTTTTGTTTAAAATATTCTCTTTTAGAGAAAAAATATTTTCCTGAATAGTTTTCAAATTTTTTTTAAATTTTTTAAATTCTTCTTCTAAACTAGAAATTTCTATAGGAGTATTTATACGAAATTTTTGTATTTCATCTATACGAGTATCTATTAATTGAATATTATATAAAATTCTTAATTTATTTACAACAGTAATTTGTATTTTTTTTCTCATTTTTAATAAAAATATTGGACTGGATTTGTTAAAATTTTTGATTCATAAACAGGAATATGAATAAATTTTTTATTCAAAAAATCTTTAAGTAAATTTTTATTAAATTGTTCAGATTCATAATGACCTATATCTACAATTAAAATTTTATTTTCATTTTTAAAAAAATCATGATATTTTAAATCAGATGATATAAAAACATGTGCCTCTTCTTTTAAAGCATATTCAATCCCAAAACTTCCTGCCCCTGCTATCATCGTTATTTTATTAATTTTTTTTCCAATAAATGGAGAATGTTTAATACATGACAAATTAAAAGTTTTTTTTAAATAAAAAAGAAAATCAGATTCATTTATTTTTTTTTCTATATATCCTATAATTCCTATTCCTAAATAGGGATTTATATTTTCAATATTATAAATTTCGTAAGGTACTTCTTCATAAGGATGATTTTTAAAAAGTGCTTTTTTAATTCTATTTAATTTATGAAATGGAAAAAGAACATTAATACAAGTTTCTTTTTCTAAATGAAATTTTCCTTTTTTTCCAACAACAGGTTTAGTTTTTTCATTTCCCATGAAACTACCTAATCCATCAAAATTATAACTACAACGACTATAATTAGAAATTTTTCCAGCACCTGCATCAAATAAAGAATTTCTAACTTTTTTAGCAAAAGAAACTGGAACATATGTCGTTAATTTTTTCATAGTTCCTATTTTAGGAATGAGAACCTTCATTCTATTTAATTTTAGAATTTGAGATATATATGAATTAGTACCTTGCCATATAACATCTAAATTAGTATGAATAACATAAATAGATATATCATTTTTTAATGCAGAAATAACCAATCTTTCCAAATAAGTAGATCCATTTAACTTTTTTATTGAATTTTTTAAAAAAATAGGATGAAAAGATATAATTAAATTACATTTTTTATAGATTGATTCTTCAATAACTTTTTCCGTAATATCTAAAGTAATTAAAATTTTTGTTACTTTTTGATTATATGATCCAATAATTAATCCTATATTATCATAGTCTTCTGCATATTCTATAGGAGCAAAATTTTCTAAAATTTTAGAAATATCTTTTACTAAAACTTCCATTATTTTTTTATATAATAAATAAATGAACAAATTTATAAAAAAAATTGATTTTTATAATAAAAGTATAAAATTCTATTTTTGATGAAAAAAAAATTATGAATGTAATTAAAAAAAAACCTAATTGGATAAGAGTAAAATTTCCAATTGGAAAAAATTATCAAAATTTACAAAAATTAGTTTCTTTACATCAATTGAATACAATTTGTCAAAGTGGAAGTTGTCCTAATATAGGAGAATGTTGGAGTAAAGGAGTAGCTACTTTTATGATATTAGGAAATATTTGTACTAGATCTTGTCGATTTTGTGGAGTACAAACAGGACGTCCTAAAAAAGTGGATTGGAAAGAACCAGAAAAAGTAGCTAAATCTATTCAAATATTAAAAATTAAACATGCAGTTATAACTTCAGTGAATAGAGATGATTTAAAAGATATGGGAACTTCTATATGGGTAAAAACTATACAAATTATTAGATCTAGAAATCCAAATATTACAATAGAAACATTAATACCTGATTTTAAAGGAGATAAAAAAAGAATAGATCAAATCATCAATGTTCATCCAGAAGTAATTTCTCATAATGTAGAAACAGTTTCTAGATTAACAAAAAAAATACGTATTCAAGCTAAATACGATCGGAGTCTTAAAGTATTAAAATATATAAAGAAAAAAAATAAAAATATTAGAACAAAAACAGGTATTATGTTAGGGTTGGGAGAAAAAAGGAAAGAAATTTTAGAAACAATGAAAGATATTAAAAATTCTAAAGTAGATATTCTTACTATTGGACAATATTTACAACCTTCTTTCAAACACTATCCAGTACATTTTTTTATTTTACCAGAAGAATTTAAAGAATATGAAGAAATTGGATTAAAAATGGGATTTAAATATGTAGAAAGTGGACCATTAGTCCGTTCTTCTTATCATGCTGAAAAACATGTAAAATAAAATTGTTTGATATTATTATTTATCATTGTTACCAAAAACATATTGTAATGTTTTATCGTTCCATAATTTTTTTTTTTGTAAAAAATTTTTAATATATATAGAAATAGATTGATCATTTACTTTTTTAGAAAAAATAATAAGTTTTTCTATAGGACGAGTAGTAGCGACATATAATAAATTAATATTATCAAATTTTATTTTAGATAAATATTTTTTGTAAAAATTTAGGATGTAATTATCTTTTATATGTTTAAAATACGGTTCTATATCTAAATACATAGTATCCAAACCATGATATAAATGAGGTGAAATATTGATCCATGCTCCTTCTTTTTTTTTAAAAGAAGCATTCCAATCTGTAAAAGGGAGGAGTACTACAGGAAATTGTAATCCTTTAGATTTATGAATAGTCATTAAACGTATCGCATCTATTTCATCAGTAATAATGATACTTTCTTTTTCTTTTTTATATTCCCAATATTCTAAAAAATCTACGATAGAATTTCCTATAATTTTTATAGACCTATGAATAAAATCTAAAAAAGAATAAATAGATGCTGTATTATATTTATTTAATAAACCTAATCCATGAATTATATTTTCGGCTATTTTATATATAGATTGATTATAATATAAATTTTTTAAATTCAATGATTTTTTTAAAAAAATTTTTTTAAAAAAAAGATCTAAAGGTAAAAATAAGGTATCTATAATAAAATCATGATTTTTCTTTTTAGTATAAATGAATTTATTTTGTAATAATAATAAAATTAAATCTGCTCTATTTTTTAAACAATTAGGTTTTAAAATCATATAAAAAAAATGTACAATAATTTTTATTTCTACATGATTTTTTATCAAAAGAGATACGGACGTATTTACCATGAATCCGTTTTTTATGAGTTTTTCAGATAAAAAAATTCCTTCGACATTATTTCTAACTAATATGGCTATATCCGATAGTTGATACTTTTGTTTTAATAATTTTTTAATTCTATTCTCTATTTGAGAATAAATATATTCTTTATAATTATTTGTTTTTTTTTTATCAACAAAATTTAATTCAACATATCCTCCAGGTTTTTTAAATACTTTTTGTTTATATTTTTTATAAATATCTTTATAAATAGTAGAATGAAAAAATTCATGAACGTGTTGATAAAGTGAATTATTAAATTGTACAATTACTTCATAACTACGAAAATTTGTTTCTATATTTATTATTTTTTTATGATAAAATTTAGAATCATCAGAAGAAATTAGATGTATAAAAGGTTTGGCATCTACACCTCTAAAACGATATATAGATTGTTTAGGATCCCCTACTATCATAGCTGACCCATTTTCTGATAAAGCATTTTCTATTAAAATTTGAATATTTTTCCATTGTAAAAATGAAGTATCTTGAAATTCATCTATGAAATAATGTTTATATTGTGATCCCATTTTTTCATAAATAATAGGAAATGGATCTTTAATAATTCTTTCATGGAGTATTTTATTTATTTCTGCATTTAAAATAATTTTTTTTTCTTTTTTTAAGGAAAAAAGTTCTTTTTCTATTTCTTTGATGATAGATAAAAGATTCAAATTTTTTAAAAAAAGTTTATCTAAAATATAAGAAGAAATATTTTTTTGATATAAATATTTTGTTTCTTTATATAAAAAAAGAATTGACTTAGTATATTTTTTTATTCTATTTTTTTGATCTAAAATTAAAGTATCCTTATATATTTTTTTTTTGATGAAAAGATATTTTTCTAAACGGTCTTTAAATGGATTTAAAATAAGATCCCCCGTACAAAATTTTTTAAAAAATTTTGGTAAATCTTCATAAGGAAATGAATATTTTTGAATAGATGTTTTTTTTAAAAAATTAAAAAATTTTTCTCCTTGTTTTTGACATATATTTTCAAATATTTGGGTTCTTTTTAATAATTTTTTTTTTAATTTTATCCAATCATCTAATGATCTTTTTTTTATTTTTTTCATAGGAAAAAAACTATTTTCATCTACTATAAGATGAGCTATTTTAAATAGTTCATTCCGTATATCCCAATTTTTACCTGATCTTAATTTTTCTAAAGAAAATTGGACTAGAATATGAGTCCATTTTTCTGAATTTTTCAATTTAGATAATAAATTATCTACTATTTCCCATAAAAATCTATTAGTATCCATTTCTAAATCTAGATTTTTATTCAATGTAAAAGATCGAATAATCCTATAAGTAAATTTATCTATAGTATTGATAGAAAAATAGGAAAAATTATGTAAAATTGCAGATAATATTTTTTTAGCACGTTTGTATAATTGATCTTTTGTTAATTTTAAATCTTTTATTAAATAAAAAAAAAAATGAGAATATTCTTTACTAACTTTTTGAATCGAAAATTCTTGAATACATTGTAATATTCTTTTTTTCATTTCTTCAGAAGCTTTATTTGTAAAAGTTAAGGCTAATACACGTTTAAATTCATCATCATGAGAACTTTTAAATAAAATAGAAAGATAATTTTTTACTAAAAAAAAAGTTTTTCCAGAACCTGCTGAAGCGTTATATATTTTTAATGTAGCTGTAGGAACTAACATAATCAATTTTAAAAAAATATTATACAATTTAATAAAGAAAAAAATAATCAACCTTCTTTGAGAAGGTTGGTATTTAATAAATAAAACTAATGAAAAGTATAAATTTTATATATATTTATAATTTATTGTAAATAATTCATTTTTTTACATTTTCTCATACTAAACTAAAATTATAAAAAAAATATGTATAGAAAATTTCCTTATGGAGTCGCCACTGGAAGTCTTGTCGGAGAAATATTCGAATATGCTAGGGAAAAAATATTTTCTATCCCTGCTGTAAATGTTATTGGATCTAATACAATAAATGCAGTTATGGAAACTGCAGCAGAGGTAAATTCTCCTGTAATTATTCAATTATCTTATGGTGGAGCTTCCTTTTACGCAGGAAAAGGGTTTAGTAATAAAGAAGAACAAAAAGCAGCTATTCAAGGATCTATAGCTTGTGCTTTACATGTTCATGAATTAGCTAAAAATTATAAATCTACAGTAATTCTTCATACAGATCATTGTTCTAAAAAAAATCTTCCATGGATAGATGGTTTACTAAATGCTAATGAAAAATATTATAAACGTTGTGGAAAAACATTATTTAGTTCACATATGTTAGATCTTTCTCAAGAACCCTTAGAAGACAACATTAATATTTGTCAAAAATATTTGGAAAGAATGAATAAAAATAAAATGACTCTTGAAATAGAGCTTGGTGTGACAGGTGGTGAAGAAGATGGTGTGGATCATTCTAATATAGATAATGAAAAACTTTATACTCAACCACAAGATGTATCATATGCTTATGAAAAATTAATAAAAATTAGTAAAAATTTTATTATAGCTGCTTCTTTTGGAAATGTACACGGAGTATATAAACCTGGAAATATTATTTTACGTCCATTAATATTAAAAAAAACTCAAAATTATATAAAAAAAAAGTTTTTTACTAAAGAAAAACCCGTTTTTTTTGTTTTTCATGGAGGATCAGGATCTTCTATAAAGGATATTCAAGAATCTATTAGTTACGGAGTAATTAAAATGAATATAGATACAGATTTGCAATATGCTTTTACTTGTGGAGTACGAGATTATATGAATATAAATAAAAAATATTTAGAAAAACAAATTGGTAATCCAAAAGGGAAAGATCTTCCAAATAAAAAATATTATGATCCTAGAGTATGGATGAGAAAAGGAGAAAAAACTTTTAAAAGTTTTTTAAAAAAATATTTTAAATTAATGAATAATATTAATACGTTATAAAACCATGGCTTGGTTTTTAAGAAAAAAAAAAAATATTATAACACCTACAGAAGAGAGAAAAAATTTACCAAAAGGGTTATGGTATAGGACTCCTAGTGGAAAAATTATAGATACGGAAGAACTAAAAAAAAACGCGTATGTAAGTCCAGAAGATGGATATCATGTAAGAATTCATAGTAAAGAATATTTTGAAATTCTTTTTGATCATGGAACTTTTTTAGAAAAAAATGTTAAAATGATTAGTAAAGATCCTATAAAATGGATAGATCGGAAAAAGTATATAGATAGAATAAAGGATGCTAGAAAAAAAACAAATTTATATGATGCTATTAGAACAGGAGTAGGAAAAATGAAAGGGATTGACATAGTAATATCTTGTATGGATTTTTCGTTTATAGGAGGATCTATGGGATCAGTAGTCGGTGAAAAAATATCTAGAGCTATCAAATATTGTATTGAAAAAAAATTACCATATGTTTTAATATCTAAATCTGGAGGAGCAAGAATCATGGAATCTTCTTTTTCTTTAATGCAAATGGCTAAAACAATAGCTAGACTAACTCAATTACGTGATGCTAGAATTCCTTATATATCTGTTCTGACAGATCCAACTACAGGAGGAGTTACTGCTTCATATGCCTTACTTGGAGATATAAATATAGCTGAACCTGGGGCTTTAATTGGTTTTGCAGGTCCTAAAGTAATTAGGCAAACAATAGGAAAAGATCTACCAGATGGATTTCAAACTTCTGAATTTCTTTTAGAACACGGTTTTATAGATTTAATTTCTTATAGAACTGAATTAAAAAAAAATATATCTAATCTTATTTCTATGATGATGTAAAAATTATTCCCATTCAATAGTAGCTGGTGGTTTAGATGTAATATCATAAACTAACCGATTAATTCCATCTACTTCATTAATAATTCTATTGGATACTTTTTCTAAAAAATCATAAGGTAAACGTGAAAAAGTAGCTGTCATAAAATCTTCCGTATTTGTAATCCGTAATACGGAAGTATATTTATAAGTTCTTTTATCGCCCATTACTCCGACAGTTTTTATTGGTAATAAAATGATAAAAGCTTGACTCACATAATTATAAATATTATAATTTTGTAATTCTTGAAAAAGAATATTATCTGCTTTTTGAACTATGGAAATTTTTTTTTGATTTATTTCTCCAATAATACGAATACTTAATCCAGGACCGGGAAATGGATGACGATATAAAATTTGTTTTGGTATTTTTAATTCTTTTCCTATTTTTCGTACTTCATCTTTAAATAATTTTTTTAATGGTTCCAGTAGTTTTAACTTCATAAGAGTAGGTAGCCCTCCTACATTATGATGAGATTTTATTATAGAATTTTTTTTTTTGTATTTAAGAGAAGATTCAATCACATCAGAATATATAGTCCCTTGTGCTAAAAATTCTACATTTTTAATTTTTTTTGATTCTTTTTGAAAAATTGAAATAAATTCTTTTCCTATAATTTTTCTTTTTTTTTCAGGATCAATTACCCCATTTAAACTAGATAAAAAACGTTTTTTAGCATTTATAATTTTAATATTAAAATTCATTTTTTTATTACATAAATAGGATATTTTTTCTTTTTCTTGTTTTAAAAGTAACCCCGTATCTATAAAAATACAATGTAAAGATTTTCCAATAGCTTTATGAATGATATAAGCAGTTACAAAAGAATCCACACCTCCAGAAAAACCTAATATAACTTTTTTATTATATACACGTTTTTTAATTTTTTCTATAGTAATTTTTAAAAAATTATTTAAATCCCAATTTATAATACATTTACAAATATTAAAAATAAAATTTTTTATTATGGAAATACCAAATTCTGTATGATTAACTTCTGGATGAAATTGTACAGCATAAATATTTTTTATTTTATGAATAAAAGCGGAAGCATAACAAGAAGAAGTATGTCCAATAATTTTTAATTCTTTTGGTAGATTGTGTATTTGATCACAATGACTCATCCAAACAATAGATTTTTTTGGTATTCCATGGAATAAATGATGATTGTAATTATCTATAATAAAATTAGTTTTTCCATATTCTTTATATTCGGATTTTTTAATATCTCCTCCAAAAAGAAAAGCCAAAAGTTGCATTCCATAACAAATTCCAAGGATAGGAATATTTATTTGTAAAATATTTTTAGATATTAATGGAGGGTTTTTTTCATAAATAGAAAAGGGACTTCCTGACAATATAATTCCTTTTGGTTTTTTTGATAAAATATGATTCATAGAAATATTATAAGGATATACAATAGCATATACACCTATATCTCTAATTTTTCTTGCTATGATTTGGCTATATTGGGAACCAAAATCTAATATTAAAATAGAATCTTTTTTCATAACAATTATAAACCAATATCTTTTCTAAAATAGCAGTTTTCAAAATAAACTTTTTGAACTTTTTGATAAGCTTTTTTTCTAGCCTCCTCTATAGATTTTCCTAATCCTACTATATTTAAAACACGTCCACGTGATGTGATCCATTCTTCTTTTTCCTTTTTTGCTCCAGCAATATAAAAAGGTTCTTTTAAATAGTTTAAACCTTTTATAATCTTTCCATTTTCATATTTTTCTGGATATCCTTTTGAAGATATAACTACACAACAAGAACATAAAGATTTCCAAGCAATAACTATATCTTTTTTCATAAAAGTGGATTGTATAATATGTAAAAAATTACTTTTCATTAAAGGTAATAAAGTTTGAGTTTCAGGATCTCCCATCCGAGTATTGTATTCTAATAAATAAACTTTATTAGTAGATGTAATCATTAATCCAAAATAAATAAATCCAAAAAAAGTTAATTTTTCTAAAAATAATCCTTCTAAAGTTGGTTCTAATATATTTTTTTTAAAATCTATCCAAATATCATTTTTCATATATGGATTAGGTGATATAGATCCCATACCACCTGTATTACTTCCTGTTTCTTTTTCTCCTATTTTTTTATAATCTTTAGCCGATAAAAAAGGAATAATCTCTTTACTATTATATATGGATATGATAGAGGATTCATTTCCTTTCAAAAATTCTTCTATGATAACTTTATTTCCAGATTTTCCAAATTTTTTATCTATAAATATATAATTTAAAGCTTGTTCTGCTTCTTGTTTATTTTTAACTAAAAAAACACCTTTCCCTTCTGCTATTCCATTTGTTTTAATTGCAACTGAATAAGTCGTTTTTTTTAGAAAATTTATAGCTTTTTGATAAGAAGTAAAAACTTTATATTGAGGAGTTCTTACTCCATATTTTTTCATAAATGATTTAGCAAACATACGGTCTCCTTCTAATCTAGAAGATTGGTAATGTGCCCCCATGATGGTTAATCCTCCATTTTTAAAAATATCTACGATTCCATCTAATAAAAAATTTTCTGATCCAACAATAGTTAAATCTATTGCATTTTTTTTAGAAAAAAAATATAACTCTGAAATACTATAATTAGTTTCTAAATTTTTTCCTATTTTATTTGTACCGCCATTCCCAGGATAAAAATAAAGTTCTATAAATGGATTATCTTGCAATAATTTTTTTCCAATAGCATGTTCACGTCCTCCGCTACCTAAAATTAAAATTTTCATATTATTTTTAATGTTTAAAATGTCTATTCCCAGTAAAAGCCATAGCTATTCCATATTCATCACAAGCTTTAATAGATTCTTCATCCCTTATAGATCCTCCTGGTTGAATAATCGCTGTGATTTTACCAGAATTCGCGGCTGAATCTACTACGTCACGAAAAGGAAAAAATGCATCAGAAACAAGAACTAAATTATCATTATTTTTTTTTTCTAAAGCTCTTTGTATAGCTTGACTAGCAGCCCAAATTCGATTAGTCTGACCACCAGAAATTCCTAAAGTTTGTGTTTCTTTAGCTACAACAATAGCATTAGATTTGACATATTTTACTACTCTATTAGCAAATAATAAAGATTTTATTTCTGTATTAGAAAATTTTTTTTTAGTTACTATATGATAATTATCAGAAAATAAAGAATCCACTTCTTGCACTAAGATTCCTCCATCTATTTTTAGATATTCTAATTTATCGGAAATAGGATTTATTATTCTAATAATTCTTAGATTTTTTTTTCTTTTAAGAATATTCAATGCTTCTATTTCATAATTTGTAGATAAAATTACTTCTAAAAAAAGACGATTAATTACTTTTGATAATTCTATATTTATTGTCCTATTTACAGCCAAAATACCTCCAAAAGATGAAATAAAATCGGACTCATAAGTTTTTTTAAAAGCATCGATAATATTTTTTCCTAATGCTACTCCACAAGGAGTAGAATGTTTAACTGTACAACAAGCTGGTTCAGAAAATTGTGAGACAACTTTCCAAGCTATATCCATATCTCTTAAATTATTAAAAGAAAGTTTTTTCCCATTTAATTGATGAAAATCTTGCATAGCTCCTTTATGAATCGTATTAATATAATAAGCAGCTTTTTGATGAGGATTTTCTCCATAACGGAGATTCATTTTCTTTTTATAAGCAGAAAAATTTAAATATTCAGGAAAATTTTCGTCGATAAGAAAAGCTTTAGAAATAGCAGCATCATATGCGGATGTTATATAAAATACTTTACCGGCTAATTTTTTTCTTAACTTTAAGGAAGTATTCCCATATAATTGTATTTCATTTTTTACTAATATATAATCATTATTATCTGTAATAGGAGTTACATATAAAAAATTTTTTGCTGCTGCACGTAGCATAGATGGACCTCCTATATCAATAAATTCAATTAATGAATCTATAGAAAAATTTTTTTGAGATAATTTTTCAACAAATGGGTAAAAATTGACTAATACAATATCAATAGGATGGATTTTATGAGATATAAGATATTTCATATGATTATCTTTAGATCTATCCGCTAATATACCTCCGTAAATGTTAGGATGAATAGTTTTTATTCTTCCATTTAATTGTTCAGAAAAAGAGATAAAATCAGCTATATCTATAATATTTATTATTCCATTTTTTTTTAAATATTTAAAGGTTCCTCCAGTAGAAATAATTTGATATCCTTTTTTATATAAAAAATGGACAAAATTAAATAATTTTTTATTTTTTTCAAAAACACTAATTAAAGCTTTTTTCATAGAATGATAGAAATAAATCAATTTTTTTATATTATATATAATTTAAATAAATCGTCAAAAATTATTTAAAGATTGAATAAGTATTTTTTTTTCTATGATAGATATTTTTTTATATAAAGATTTTATAGTTTCCTTATCAGAAAGTAAACAAGATTTTTGTAAAATAATTTTTCCTGAATCAATATGTTTATTCACATAATGAACTGTAGCTCCGGATATTTTTTCTTTATTTTTTAGGACTTTTTGATGTATTTTCATTCCGTACATCCCTTTTCCTCCATATTTTGGTAAAAGAGAAGGATGAATATTGATAATTTTTTTATCCCATTTTTTACAAAAATCTGCATTTAGTATAGAAAGAAAACCAGAAAGTACGATAATATCTGGAATATATTTTATTAAAATATGATGAATTTTTGATGATATAAATTGTTGATTTATTTTTTCAAAATGAAAAGTAGGAATATTTTTTTTTAAAGAATATTGGATTGCTTTACAAGCTCTATCAGAAACTACTAAATCAACTTTACAATTTTTCAATTCTCCATGATAAATAGCATGCAATATATGTTTCATATTGGTTCCATTACCAGATACTAAAATAGCTAATTTTTTCATAAAAAAAATGAAAATATTTTATTTTAAAAAAACTTTTTTCTCTCCTTTTACTATTTTACCAAAAATAAAAGGTTGTTCTCCTAAACAACGTAATCTATGAAAAATAGAATATTTATTTTTTACAGAAACTATGATAATCATTCCAACTCCCATATTAAAAGTATTCCACATTTCTTGGTCTGATAAAATTCCTTTTTTTTGAATATAATTAAAAACAGGGAGAATAGGAATTTTTTTTTTATATACTTTAGCTAATAAATTATTTGGAAGAATACGAAGTAAATTTTCGTATATACCTCCTCCAGTAACATGAACTAATCCGTGTATTAAAAATTCTTTTAATAAAATATGTATTGTATCATGATAAATTTTAGTAGGAATTAAAAGAGTTTCATAAAATGGTTTTTTTTGAAATTCTTTCATTAGTAAATATTCTGTATCAAAAATTTTTCTAATTAAGGAAAATCCATTACTATGTACTCCTGATGAAGGTAACCCAATTAAAATATCTCCATCCTTAATAGAATTTTTTCCATATATAATATTTTTTTTTTCTACAATACCTACACAAAAACCAGCTATATCATAATCTTTTTCTTGATAAATTCCAGGCATTTCTGCAGTTTCACCACCAATTAAACAAGTATGAGTTTTTTGACAGGAAGTAGCTAGTCCTTTTATAATTTTTTCTGCAATATTAGAATCTAGTTTTCCGCAAGCTAAATAATCTAAAAAAAATAAAGGTTGAGCTCCATGACATAATACATCATTGGCACACATCGCAAAACAATCTTTTCCAATAATTTCATATCTTTTAAAATTTATAGCTAAACGTAGTTTTGTCCCTACACCATCCACACCAGATACTAAAATAGGTTCTTTATAACTATAAACAGACATTTTATAAAATGCAGCAAAATGATCTAATGTACTAAGAATTTTATTATTATAAGTTTTTTTTAGAATGGGATTAATTTTATAAATGGTTTTATGATTTTCTTTCATAATTAATTTATTACTTTATAATATACAATCATTTTTTTTTATGAATAGGATAGTCTCCAGTAAAACAACCAAAACAATAATTTTTCCCACCAAGAATATCGATAAGATTAGTTATACTTAAAAATTCTAAACTATCTACATCTAAAAATTGAGCTATTTTGTCTTTTTTCATTTTATAGGAAATAAGATCTTTTCTACTAGGAGTATCTACCCCTAAATAACATGGCCCTATAATAGGTGGAGAAGCACTTCTAAAATGAATCTCTATCGCACCAGCCTTTCTTAATATATAAACTAATCTACGACTAGTTGTTCCACGTACAATGGAATCATCAATAATAACAATTCGTTTTCCTCTTATTTCATTTAAAATAGCATTTAGTTTTAGATTAACCATTTTTTCACGCATTTCTTGTTTAGGTAGAATAAAAGATCTTCCTATATATTTATTTTTTACTAAAATTGGTTTAAAAGGAATTCCAGATGCTTTAGAATATCCAATAGCTGCTGGAACACCAGAATCTGGTACACCAATTACTACATCTGCTTGAACTGGATGTTGTTCATAAAGTTTTTTTCCACTTTTTTCACGTACTTCATAAACGTTTATATTTTCAATTAAAGAATCAGGACGAGAAAAATAAATATATTCAAAAGAACATATTCGACGTTTTGTATATCTCTTATTTTTCATTAAAGTAAAACGAATGGTAGTTTTGTCTACTATAGCCATTTCTCCTGGAAAAAGATCTCTAATATAATATCCTCCTACAGAATCAATTCCACAAGTTTCAGAACTAAATATATAAGTTTTTTCATTTAACATTCCATAACATAATGGACGAATACCATTAGGATCTCGAAATGCCGCCATTTGATTATTCATTAAAACTATTACAGAATAAGCTCCTTTAATATCAAAAATGGTTTTTTTAATAGCTATTTCTAGTATATTATTATATATTGACAAATATTTTTGTATTAAACGTAAAATGACTTCTGAATCTGAATATTCTGATATAAAAGTTATTCCTTCTAATTCTAGATTTTTACGAATATTTTTAGCATTAATTAAATTTCCATTATGTACTATAGAAATAGTACTTTTTCCATTTATATCTTCTCCAAAAAATGGTTGAATATTTTTTTTACTTTGTCCACCTTCTGTAGAATATCTTGTATGTCCAATAACAGCATTTCCATGATAACATTCATAATTGGAAATATTTCGAAAAGTATCTAAAACAAGGCCTTCATTTTTATGAGATAGAATAAATCCATCTCTTAAAACAGAAAAACCACAAGCTTCTTGACCTCTATGTTGTAATGCAAATAAACCAAATTGAATTAAAGAAAAAGTATCAATTTTATGAGGAGAATAAATTCCAAAAACTCCGCATTCCTCATAAAATTTATCAGAATATTTGTTTTCATGAAAAAAAGGTAATAGTGGAGACATTATCTTTTTTTTTTATGTAAAAAGAAATTCTTAGTCCCGTAACGTAAATAAATTTAACCTATCCTTTTTAATACTTCCATATAAATATCCATAATATCATCTCCATTTTTTCTAAAAATATCTTTATCAAGTTTTTTCATAGTTTTTTTATCCCAAAGACGGCAAGTGTCTGGACTAATTTCATCAGAAAGTAAAATTTTGTTATTTTTATATTTTCCAAATTCTATTTTAAAATCGACTAATATAATATTTTTATTTAAAAAATATTCTTTTAAAAGGGTATTTACATTTGAGGATATATTATGAATTATATTTAATTCTTTATAAGAAATTATATCTAAAAAAACTGCATGATGATTATTAATTAAAGGATCATTTAATGCATCATTTTTATAAAAAATTTCAAAAATTGGATGATTAATAATAATCCCTTCTTTTATTCCTAAACGTTTAGACATACTTCCATAAACAATATTACGTACTATAAATTCTAATGGGAACATATTGACCTTATAACATAATTGTTCTATAGGATTAATTTTACGAATAAAATGTGTGGGAACTTTACAAGAATTAAGAAATTTAAATATCAAAGTGGTAATGGCATTATTTATCATTCCTTTATCTTGTATAGATTTATTTTTTAATCCATTTAAAGCTGTTATATTATTTTTATAATGAATAATAATTTCATTTTTATTATCTGTCGTATATATTTTTTTTGTTTTTCCTTCTAATAAAAATTTTTTTTTGTTACTGCTCATAATTATAATAATATTATTTTATGACTCTATTTCAGTAATTAATTTTTCTTTTTTTTTGATTCTAAATTTGAATAATAATTTTTTAATTTCTGGATATTTTATAGCTAAAATATGAATAGCTAATAAAGCTGCATTATATGCATTATTAATTCCTACTGTAGCTACAGGAATATCTTTAGGCATTTGAATAATAGAAAACAGAGCATCCATTCCACCTAATAATCCATTATTATGATGATGAATTGGAACACCTATAACTGGAATAATAGTTTTAGAAGCAATGATTCCTGGTAAATGAGCGGATAAACCAGCTCCTGCAATAATTAATTCTAATTCTTTAATTAATTCTATTTTTTTTATAGTTTTGGATAAAATATCCGGTAAACGATGTGCAGAAATAACATAAATTTTATTCTTAATATTAAATTGATTGAATATTTTTTCCGATATTTTCATGATTGATTTGTCGGATTGACTTCCGCAAAATATAGCTACTTTCATATTTGTTTGTTTTTATAAAAAATATTTGACCGCATTTTTAAAAATGGAATGCTTTTTTAGATTAGGGATATTTTTTAATAATCCATAATCGTAACAACGTTCTGGATGAGTCATCCTTCCATAAATTTTCCCATTATTACTTAAGACCCCTTCTACAGCATAAACGGATCCATTTGGATTATATCCTTTTTCTAAAGTAGGATTTCCTTGTAAATCTACATATTGAGTAGCAATTTGATTATTGTTAAATAACATATTAGTTATTTTTTTACTTGCAATAAATTTTCCTTCTCCATGAGAAATTGGTTGAGTATATATTTTATTTTTCATTCCATTTAACCATGGAGATTGATCTGATATTACTTTAATAGAAACACATTGAGATATATGTTTCCCTATTTCATTATATGTGAGTGTAGGAGATTTATTATTTCTATTTTTTATTTTTCCATAAGGTAATAATCCAGATTTTATGAGACCTTGAAATCCATTACAAATTCCTAGAATTAATCCATCATGATCAATAAAATATTTAACGGCTTCTTGTATATATGGATTATGTAATAGAGATGTAATAAATTTTGCAGAACCATCTGGTTCATCTCCCGCACTAAAACCTCCACAAAGCATAAATATTTGTACTGATTTTATATATTTTTTTATTTTATCTATAGATTGAAGAATATCTTTATTTTTTAAATTTTTAAATACAGAAGTATTTACTATGCATCCTTCTTTTTCAAAAGCATAAATGGATTCTAATTCACAATTTGTTCCAGGAAATATGGGAATAAATACACGTGGGGATACTATTTTTTTTTTTCTTATTTTTTTTTCAAAAATATAATTTTTTTTATGATTAAAATCATTTTTTATTTTATCATATTTTTTATTTATTACATTAGAAGAAAAAATAGGAGTTAAAGTTTTTAACCAATTTTTTTCAGCTTCATCTATATCAATAAGTATTCCATTAAAATTTAAATTATTGGAATCAACGACTTCTCCTATTAAAATAAAATCTTCTGAAAGAGAATAGGGGGATTCTATAATTAATGACCCTATATGTATTTCCAATAAATGATATATAGAATGAATCAAAACTCCTAAACGATTTCCAAAAGACATTTTTGCAATAGCCACGGAAATACCCCCATCTTTTATCGTTTTTACAGAAACTATTGTTCCGGAACAAATTCCTTCATAAACTTTATGATATATTTTTTTCAAAGAATGAAAATTCGGCATTTCATTTTTTAATGGTTTATGACGGTACAAATATATTTTATTTCCTATTTTTTTCAATTCAGGAGATATAATATTAAAGCATAACCCTGTCGTTATTCCAAATGCAATGAATGTTGGTGGAACATGAATATTTTTATATGATCCAGACATACTATCTTTTCCTCCAATAGAAACTAATCCAAATGATTTTTGTGCATGATAAGCTCCTAATAAAGAAGAAAATGGTATCCCCCAATGAATGGGGTTATTTCCTAATTTTTGATAATATTCTTGAAAACTAAAAAAAATATTTTTATAATACCCTCCCATAGCTACAATTTTAGAAATACATTCAACTATAGCATAAGCTCCTCCATGAAGAGGACTCCAAGTAGAAATATCTGGATGAAACCCCCAACTAGCTATACTGACTGTATTAGTTCTTCCATGTAAAATAGGTATTTTATGTACACTTCCTTCAGATGGAGTCATTTGATATTTTCCTCCAAAAGGCATGAGTATAGTAGTGCCTCCTACAGTACTATCAAACATTTCTACTAAACTTTTTTGAGATGAAATATTTAATTGAGAAATAGTTTTTAAAAACGTTTTTTTACTAAAAAAAATTTTTTTTGATTCCTTAAAAGGAGAAATAGTAGTTGGAGAGAGAACATGAACTTTTTGTTTTTTATTATATCCTCCAGTATTTAAAAAAGTACTTTTTATATTAAAAATTTCTTTGTTTTTATGATAAAATATGATACGTTCATTCTCTGTAATGGTAGCTATTGGAACAGCAAGTATATTTTCTTTATGGGCCAATTTAATAAATTTTTTCACATCTAATGGATCCAATACCACAGCCATACGTTCTTGAGATTCTGATAGTGCAATTTCTATAGCATCTAAAGATGTATTAGGAATTTTATCTAAATGTAAATTTAAACTATTACTTAATTCACTAATAGCAACAGAAGCTCCTCCTGCACCAAAATCATTACATTTTTTAATCAAAGAAATAACTTCTTTTTTTCGAAAAAATCTTTGAATGTTTCTTTTTATTATTGGATTACCTTTTGTTGTAAATTGTACAGTTTCAATTAATTTTTTATTGTATATATGAAATTCGTCTTTTTTAGAAGATTCTGTTGCTCCTCCTATTCCTTCTTTTTCTGTTAATCCTCCAATTAATAAAATAATATCTCCTTTTTTTGGATTTTTTTGTTGAACGTAATCAACTGGAACTGCCCCAATCACCATTCCTACTTCCATTCTTTTAGCTCTATATCCTTCATGATAGATTTCATGGATATGACTAGTAGGGACTCCTACTTGATTTCCATATGAACTATAACCATAAGCGGCTTCCAAACATATTTTCCTTTGTGGTAATTTACCATTTAATGTTCTATGATGAATAGGGTCTGCAGCTCCACTTAATCGAATCGATTGATAAACAAAGGCTCTCCCAGATAAAACATCTCTCATTGCTCCTCCTAGACAAGTAGAAGCTCCTCCAAATGGATCAATTTCTGTAGGATAATTATGTGTTTCATTTTTAAATACAAGATACCATTTTTCTTTATTTTTCATTCCTATCTTATCTACATCAATCTTTATCATACAAGAATTACGTTCATTTGAACTTACATAATTATTTAATTTTTTTTTTTTTAAAAAAAAATTATATGGAAGATTAGACAAATCCATTAAATGAATAGGATTATTAGATAATCCTATTAAATCACGATCTTTTAAATATTCATGAAAAATATCTTGATACGTATCTTTGAATATTCCATCAAAAGTAATATTGATTAATGTTGTAAAAAATGTTTTATGACGACAATGATCAGACCAATAAGTATCTAAAATACGTAATTCTATTTCTGTAGGATCACGATTTTCTTGAAAAAAATATTTTTGAATCAAAAGTAAATCATGAAAATCCATGGATAACCTCCATTTTATATGAAATTTTTTTAATTTTTTATAATTAAAATGGATAAAATTATTGACCAATATAGGATTTTTTATGTATATATTTTTTTTATTATAAGGATAATCCATTTTTTTTAAATTTTTTTCTTTAAAAAAATTTTGTTTAATACAATATTTTTTTATTTTATGAATATCCTCATGAAAAGTCATACCTATTAATTCAATTAATTTGCCAGTTTTAATAAAAACAGTAGATAGAGGATCTATAATTTTTATGCATTGCATAGCAGCATCTGCACGTTTATCATTTTTTTCTTCTAAATATTCTAAAGAAAAAAAAGGATTTTTTAAATATATTTTTTTATGTAAAATATCTGTTACAGGATCTACAAAAACTTTATATAAACTTTTTATAAAAACTTCTTTTTTAATTTCAAAAATATCATATATATGATAAATAACTACTTTAGATAAAAATATATCTATATTTTTCAATTCTTGATATAGTTTTTTAGAATCAATATCAAAAGAATCCTTTTTTTGTATATAAATCCTGAAATTCATGAAAATTGTATGAAATAGAACATAAAAATTTTCTAAACTTTAAGATCCCTATGGGAATTTATGAAATAATGAAATTTATTTAAAATTGGATTAACTTTTTTTTCAATAAATTCTAAAACTTGATCTGAAGAAAACCCTATCAATTTCATTGGATTCAACATTTTATTTATTTTTTTTTCATTAATAGGTATTTTTTTATCTTTTAAAATACGTTCTATAAAATCATTTTTTTTTCCTTCTAATTTGATTGTATTATTCGCATTCATAGAATGAATACGGATCCTTTCATGAATTTCTTGTCTATCTGCTCCATTTTTTACACTTTCTACAATAATATATTCAGTAATTAAAAATGGAAGTTCATCTTGAATATGTTTATGAATAATTTTAGGATATACAACAATATTTTCTAATATATTATTCCATATTATGAGAATGGCATCTATAGCTAAAAAAGATTGTGCAATAACTAATCTTCTATTAGCAGAATCATCTAATGTTCTTTCTAACCATTGAGTAGCTGTAACCATAGCAGAACTATTAGATAAAGAAATTACATATTTTGCTAAAGAAGCCATCCGTTCACTACGGATAGGATTACGTTTATAAGCCATGGCACTAGATCCTATTTGTTCTTTTTCAAAAGGCTCTTCCATTTCTTTTAAATTTTGTAATAAACGTAAATCATTACTAAATTTATGAGCAGATTGAGAAATATTGGATAATAAATTTATTATTTGTGCATCTACTTTTCTATCATAAGTTTGTCCTGTTACAGAAAAAATATTTGTAAATCCAAATTTATTAGCAATTTCTTTTTCCAAAGTTTTTAACTTATGTAAATCTCCATCAAATAATTCTTTGAAACTAGCTGCTGTCCCTACAGTCCCTTTTACCCCCCTGAAAGAAAGATGCTTTAATCTAAATTCTAATTCTTCTACATCCATTAATATACTTTGTAACCATAAAGAAGATCGTTTCCCGACAGTAGTTAACTGAGCGGGTTGATAATGAGTAAAAGCTAAAGTAGGGAGGCTATGATATTCTAAAGAAAAATTTCTCATATGAAAAATAATATTAATTAATTTATTTAATATTATTTTTAATCCATCTCTAATAATAATAATATCTGTATTATCTCCTAAAAAAGCACTTGTAGCTCCTAAATGAATAATAGGTTTAGCTAAAACGGCTTTTTCTCCGAAAGCATATAGATGAGCCATGACATCATGACGAAATTTTTTTTCATAAAAAGTAATTCTATTCCAATCAATATCATTTAAATGATTTTTTAAATCATTAATTTGATCTTTTGTAATATTTAAACCTAATTTTTTTTGCCCTTCTGCTAATGAAATCCAAAGTTTTCTCCAAGTAATAAATTTTTTTTCTGGAGAAAAATTATATCCCATTTCTTTGCTACTATATCGTTCTATTAAAGGATTTTTATATTTTTTCACAAAAAAAATTTTAATTAAGAAAAAATTTGAAAAAAAGAAGATGTATTTTTTATAACATTTTGATTTCTTTCAGATCCTATTGAAATTAATAAAATTTCCAATTTTAGATAACTTTCAATAAAGTTAATATATTTTTTACAATTTTTTGGTAAATTTTCATATTCATGAATATGAGATATATCTTTTTTCCAACCAGGAAAATCTATATAAATGGCTTCAACCTGTTCTTCTTTTTCTAAGTATTCTATATTTGCTGGAAAATATGGTAATTTTTTTCCATTTTTTCTATATTCTATACAAACTTTAATAAATTCTAATTCACTTAATACATCTAATTTCGTAATAATTAAATAATGAATATCATTAATCATACAAGAATATTGTAAAGATACAAGATCTAACCATCCACATCTTCTTGGTCTTTTTGTCGTAGATCCATATTCATTTCCTTTTTTACGTATTATATCCCTAATTATATTTTTATTAATTTCTGTAGGAAACGGACCAGATCCTACACGTGTACAATAAGATTTTGCTACTCCTATAAAATTTTTTAAAAAAGTAGGAGGAATTCCTGTCCCTATACAAACCCCTCCTGTAGAAGTAGAAGAAGTAGTTACATAAGGATATGTTCCATAATTAATATCTAACAACATAGCTTGAGCTCCTTCAAAAAGAATTTTTTTACCTTTTTTAAAAGCTTCATGTAGTTCATATACGGAATCAATAATACGAGGATAAAGAATCTTAGCATACTCTATATATTCTTCATATATAGAGTTAAAAGAAAGTGGTTTTTTTTTATATATTTTCTTAAAAATATAATTTTTATAATTAATATTATCCTTTAATTTTTTATAAAAAATTTTTAGATTTAAAAAATCTAATATACGAATTCCTATTCGTGCAATTTTATCTTCATAAGTAGGCCCAATTCCACGATGTGTAGTTCCAATTGATCTATCTCCTAATGCTTCTTCTTTATATTCATCTAATAAACGATGATAAGGCATAGTAATATGTGCTCTTTTTGCAATCAATATTTGAGAAGTATTGATTCCTATTGATTCTAAATCTTTTATTTCTTTAATTAAAGATTTAGGATCAATCACTACTCCAGGACCTATAATACATTTAATATGAGGATATATTACGCCAGATGGAATTAAATGAAGAATAAAATAACGATTTTTTATATGAATAGAATGACCAGAATTATTACCTCCTTGATAACGGATGACATAATCTGAATTTTTAGAAAGTAAATCTGTAATTTTACCTTTTCCCTCGTCACCCCATTGTAAACCAACAATTACATTTGAAGGCATAATAATATTTATATTAAATTAACAACAAAATTAATAATAATAAAAATTACAATATTACAATTTTTTATTTTTTTTAGAAGAAATTTCTCGTTTTAAATGTTTATAAGCTAAAAGTGTGGCTTTTCTTCCTCTAGGGGTTCTAATTAAATATCCTTCTTGTATAAGAAAAGGTTCATATACTTCTTCTATAGTATCTGGATTTTCACTAATAGCAGTAGCTATAGTATTAATTCCTACAGGACCTCCTTGAAAATGATCAATAATATAGGTCAAAATTCTATGATCCATTTCTTCTAATCCATATTGATCTATATTAAGAGCTTTTAATCCTAAATCACATATATTAATGTTTATAATCCCATTTCCTTTAATTTGAGCAAAATCACGTACTCTACGAAGTAAATAATTAGCTATACGTGGAGTTCCACGACTTCTATTTGCTATTTCATATGAAGACTCATCTGTGATTGGAATATTTAATATTTTAGAACTACGATCGATAATTTTTTTTAAAAATTTTTTTTTATAATAATTGATACGAATATTTATTCCAAATCTAGAACGCATAGGCGCTGTTAATAACCCAGATCTTGTAGTCGCGCCTATTAAAGTAAAAGGAGATAAATCAATTTTTACTGATCTTGCATTAGATCCAGAATCTATAATAATATCAATTTTATAATTTTCCATAGCAGAATATAAATATTCTTCAACTATAGGGGAAAGACGATGAATTTCATCAATAAATAAAACATCATTTAAATTTAAATGAATCAGCAATCCAGCTAAATCTCCAGGTTTATCTAAAATAGATCCTGATGCTTCCGTAATATGAACTCCTAATTCATAAGCAACAATATGAGCTAACGTAGTTTTCCCTAATCCTGGAGGACCATGAAATAAAATATGATCTAAAGCCTCTTTTCTTTTTTTTGCAGCTTGAATAAAAATTTTTAAATTTTCTAATATATCATTTTTTCCAATAAAATCTTTAATTTTTTTTGGATTTAAATTTTTTTCTAAAATAGATGACACGGTCTATAATTTTAAAAAATGAAAAGAATTAATACATGATTTAAAAAATAATTGATTCAATATAATAAAGTACATCCATTTTATATATAAAATATTCTGATTGAAATACAATATCCTATTGTTTGTTTATAATTTTAAGTGAGTATGATAATATTTTTAAAAATATCGTATTTTTTATATATGAATTTTATTTTTTTTACAAAAAATTAAATCTATTCCACAGATTTACAATATATAGCATAATAGTCTATATATTGTAATTTTGCTATTATGCTGTTAGCATATTACGATCATTTTCATAATATTTTTATTAAAAAAATCAATTTTTTTTTCATTTTTTTCTATCTAACATAGATATTTGTAATTATTTATTCAAAACTATGATGATAAATTTTAAATTCAGAAATTTTAAATATATCATAATTGGCTTTATTTTTACTTTTTTATTAAGTTTTTGTTCTCCAAAAGAAGAAGAAGAAAAACATCGTATAATATTAAAAACAATATATCAAACACTTTATTTTTTACATCCTAATACTCTTAAAATTAATAATGAGTTTTCACAAAAAGTATATAAAAAATATTTTGAAAATTTAGATATTCAAAAACGTTTTTTTCTACAAAATGATTTAGATTTTCTTTTTTCTTTCTATAAAGATAAATTAGATGATTTTTGGATTAATGGAGATCCATATTTTTTTAATATTACGATACAACATTTTTATCAAAGAGTAAAAGAAGTGGAAAATTTTTGTTATAAAATATTAAAAAAACCTTTTAATTTTAATAAAAAAGAAGTATGGATACCTGGAGTAAATAAATATTTTTATCCTAAAAATAAAAAAGAATGGATAGAAGAATGGAGAAAATATCTAAAATATTTAACTCTTATAGAAATAATTACTTCAATAAATACAAATAAACCTACTCCAAAAAATTGGAATAATATTCTTATAATAAAAGAAAAAAAATATAGAAAAAAAGTAGAAGAAGATATAAGAGAATATTTTAGAAAATTAAAAATGAAAAAAAAAAAAGATTGGTTTTCTATGTACGTAAATACTATTACTTCACAGTATGATCCTCATACTTGTTATTTTTCTGCTCAAGAAAAAGAAAATTTTAATTTAAATATATCTGGAGAAACAGAAGGAATTGGTGTATCATTACAAGATGATAAAGGATATGCTACTATTATAAAAATTATTGTAGGCGGACCAGCATGGAAAAGTAAAAAAATAGAAATAGGAGATAAAATTATTAAAATAGCAAAAAATCCTAATTCAGAATATAAAAATATTATAGGAATGTTATTAGAACATTCTATTCGTCTAATAAGAGGAAAAAAAGGAACTAAAGTAAAACTAACTATCCAAAAAAAAAATGGATCTATAGAAGAAATTATTCTCATAAGAGATATTATTGAAAATAAAGAAATTTTTGCAAAAAGTGTCACCATATTAGATAATTATAATAAAAAAAATAAATATGGTTTAATATATTTACCAGAATTTTATTTTAATCCTGAAAATAAAAATGGAAAAAATGCCGCTAAAGATATAAAAAATATTATTTTAAAATTAAAAAAAGAAAATATTAAAGGTTTAATTCTTGATATAAGAAATAATGGAGGAGGATCTTTAGAAACAGTAATAGCAATTACCGGATTTTTTTTGGGAAAAGTTCCCATAGTACAATTAGGATTATCTAATGGGGAAAAAAAAATACTAAAAAATAATAAACATAAAATTCTTTGGAAAGGGCCTCTAGTTCTTCTAGTCAATGAACTATCAGCATCTGCATCAGAAATTATCGCTGCTGCTATAAAAGATTATAAAAGAGGCATTATTGTTGGTAGCACTCAAACCTATGGAAAAGGAACTATTCAAACTATTTATTCATTAAATAAATTTATCTTTTCTAATCAAGAATTGGGAGCATTAAAATTTACTATGAATAAATTTTATAGAATAAATGGAAGTTCTACTCAATTAAAAGGCGTAAATTCAGATATTTTTATTCCAAATAATTCTTGTTGTATAGGACTATACAAATTTATGGAAAAAAATCAACCTAATTACATGAAATGGGATCATATTGAATCTATTCCTTATATTCCTTGGAAAGGAAAAGTAGATTTGGAAAAAATTAAATTAAAAAGTATCAATCGTTTAAAAAATCATAAAGAAATAATAAAAATATATAAAAATATACAATTTATAGAAAAAAAATTTTTTAATAACATTTCTATTCCTCTCAATTGGAAAATTTTTTATAATGCTAATTTAAAAATTCAAAAAAGAAATCATTATTTTCAATTATTAAAAAAATATTTAAATATATATGGATTACGAGCCTTTCCATTATCATATAAAATCATTTTAGATCCTCAATTAGAAGAACAAAAAGAATGGAATAAACATTTATTAAATGATTTTCAAATATCTGAATGTGTTAATATTTTACGAGATTTTAATAATGATAAAAATTAAAAATCCTGTTTTTTATCAACTTTTTCTACATCAGCGATAGCATCATTTTCTTTAAGAAAAATCAATCTGACCCCTTGAGTATTACGCCCCATTACTCGTATATCAGATACAGGAATACGGATAATAATTCCTGATTTTTTAATAATCATTAAATCATCTTTATCCGTGACATATTTAATTGAAATTAAATGTCCTGTTTTTTTAGTAATATTTATAGTTTTAATTCCTTTTCCTCCACGATTAGTAATACGATAATTGTTTATATTAGATCTTTTTCCAAATCCTTTATATGACACTACTAATAAATTTCCTTTATCATTATTATTCTTCTCATATACACATATCATTCCAATTACTATATCATTTTTAATCCCTATAACTCCAGAAGAATTTCTTCCAGTTGTACGAACTTTTTTTTCTGAAAACCGAATAATTCTTCCACTTTTTACGGCAATAAATACATGACTATCTCCTTTCGTTAAAATAGCTTCTAATAAAAAATCTCCTTTACGAATAATAATAGCATTAATTCCATATTTTCTAGGACGTGAATAACTTTCTAAAGAAGTTTTTTTAATAATTCCTTTTTGAGTAACCATTATAACATAATGATTCTTCACATATTTTTTATTAGTTAAATCTCCAGTTAATATATAAGCATTAACTTTATCATCTTCTTGTAAAGAAATCATATTTTGTATAGCTCTTCCTTTAGAAATTTTAGATCCTTCCGGTATTTCATAAACTCTTAACCAAAAACATTTTCCTTTTTCTGTAAAAAAAAGTAAATATTGATGATTAGTGGCTATGAGTAAATATTTTATATAATCATATTTTCTAGCAAGAGCTCCTCTATTTCCTATTCCACCTCTTCCTTGACGTTTATATTCTGATAAAGAAGTCCTCTTTATATATCCTGCATGAGAAATAGTAATGACGACCTGTTCATCTTCAATAAGATCTTCTATATGAACTTCATTACCTAAATAATCTATTTTAGTCCTACGTGGATCTTGATATTTTTCTTGAATATCTAAAAGTTCTTTTTTAATAATTTCCATTCTTCTATAAGGTTCTGTTAAAACCTTATTGAAAAAATCTATTTTTTTTATTAATTCTTTATATTCTTTTTTTATTTTATTAATTTCTAAAAAAGTCAGACTTTGTAATCGCATATCTAAAATTGATTTAGATTGATTTTTAGATAATTGAAATTTTTTAATTAATTTATCATGTGCGTCCTGATGATTTTTAGACTTTTGAATTAATTCAATCATTTGATCTATATGATTTAATATAGCTAAAAATCCTGTCAAAATATGAACTCTATATGTAGATTTTTTTAATTCGTATTGAGTCCTACGTATAATAATATCTTGTCTATGATCTACAAATTGTTGTATGAGATCTTTTATATTCAATTGAACGGGTTTTCCTTTAACTAAAGCTATATTATTGACATTAAAATAAGTTTGTAAAGAAGTATATTTAAATAAATTATTCAATAATATATTAGAATTTGTCTTTTGTTTAAGAATATATACTATACGTAATCCATTTCTATCAGATTCATCCCTAATTTGATAAATTCCTTCTATTTTTCCTTCTTTCATTAACCCTACTGTTTTAGTAATCATTTCTGATTTATTGACTTGATAAGGAATTTCATCTACAATAATACATTCTCTTCCATGAATTTCTTCAAAATGAACTCTTGCTCGTAAAATAATACGTCCTCTTCCTGTATAAAAGGCTTTTTTTACTCCATCATATCCATAAATAGTTCCACCTGTAGGAAAATCTGGAGCTTTAATAAATTCCATAATTTTTTCTACAGATATATCATAATTATCAATATATGCGCAAATAGCTTGTATGGTTTCTTTTAAATTATGAGGAGGAATATTAGTTGCCATACCAACAGCAATACCTGAAGCTCCATTGATTAAAAGATTAGGAATACGTGTAGGTAATACAGTTGGTTCTTCTAAAGAATCATCAAAATTCAATTTCATTTTTACCGTTTCTTTTTTTATATCCAACAACATATCTTCAGCTATTTTTTTCATTCTAACTTCTGTATAACGCATTGCAGCAGGAGGATCAGCATCTAATGATCCAAAATTCCCTTGTCCATCTATTAATGGATAACGAATAGTCCATGTTTGTGCTAGACGAACCATTGTCTCATAAACTGAAAGATCTCCATGTGGATGATATTTTCCTAATACTTCACCTACAATACGAGCAGATTTTTTATAAGAATTATGAGAAAAAATTCCTAATTTATACATTCCATATAAAACTCTTCTATGTACAGGTTTTAATCCATCTCTTGCATCTGGTAAAGCTCTAGAGACAATAACCGACATAGAATAATCTATGTAAGAAGATTTCATTTCATCTTCAATATTAATAGGAATTAATTTTTCTTTTTCATTTTCATTCATATAAATTATGTTAAAATTAAGATAAAGAATATTTTTTGTAAAAAAAGTGAATCATAACAAACTAGTTTTTTTGGAAAAATGTAAAAAACTTTCCTTTATTAAGGAAATAGGGACTGGACAATTGTAGGAACAAATGCCTATTTTTTCTAATAATGAAAATTGATTTTTATTTCTATCATTTTTTTTATCATGTTCTATAATTAATAATATTTTATCTATTTCTATATTGGAAATTTTTTGTATAGGATATAATCTAGAAAGAATTAATTTAATTTCTTGATAATTTTTTATAGATAACCCATTTATTTTATATGAAATCCAAGATTCATAAATCATTCCCATAGCAATCGCTATTCCATGTATCAAATTAATTTTTTTATAATTCATATAATAACTTTCTAAAGCATGCCCGATGGTATGTCCAAAATTTAGAATTTTTCTTAATCCTTTTTCTTGAGGATCTTTTTTTACTATTTTATTTTTTATTTGTATAGATTTATGGATAAAATACTCCCATTTATTTTTATTTTGATTTATATTTAAATCATGATATTTTTTCATATTTATCCAAAAATTTTTATCAGCTATTAATCCATGTTTAAACATTTCAGCCTTTCCTGAAATAAATTCTTTTTCAGTAAGAGTTTTTAAAAAATTCGGATCAATAATTAAAAATTCTGGACGATAAAAAGATCCTATTTCATTTTTAATAGATTCTAAATTTACTCCTGTTTTATATCCTATAGCAGCATCTACCATTCCTAATAATGTTGTAGGAATATTAATAAAACGAATTCCCCTTTTAAATACAGAGGATACAAATCCACCAATATCTGTAATAACACCTCCTCCTAAATTTATCATTAAACTATTTCTAGTAGCTTTTAGATTTATTAATTTTTTACATATTTGAATACATGTATAAATGTTTTTTTCTTTTTCTCCTGATTTAATTTGAATAATATTAGATTTTTTTAAAAAAATTATATGATATAAAAGAACAGGTAAACAATATTTATAAGTATAATCATCTACTAAAATAAATATATTTTTTATATCTATCTGCTGATCACATATATAATTTTGTAAGGTTTTATAAGCCTCGTTATTTGTATTTAAAAAAATCATTTGTTGATGATCACAATCTAACATACCTATTTTATCTTTTTATCTTTATTTATTAAAGAATTAATTAATTTTATCTAATCAATAAAATAAAATATTTTATATAACCAAAATATTAAAAAAATAAAAAAAATTATTATGAAAAATAGATTAGCATTCCAACCTAAAATATTAATAAATTTGAATAAATATTCCATATAAAATGTATTAAATTGATATTTATAAAATATAAATATTTTTAACCTTTATTTTAAAAAAATGAAAAGATTTTACTTTGTTTTTTAAAAAAATTATATCCTATTCAATAGAAAATAAAATGTTAAATTTTTGGGATATTTTTCAACATTTATTTAATCCTAGATGGATTTTTTTCTATTTTGGAAATACAACTTTATTTATTATTTTAGCAATTATATTTGCAGAAACAGGATTTTTTATCGGATTTTTTTTACCTGGAGATTCTTTATTATTTACTGCTGGTATTTTTGGAGAAGATTTATGTAAAAATTTCTATAATGTTCCATTTTTCGTAATTATTTTGATTGTAGCATTTGTTGCTATTCTTGGAAATATCCAAGGGTACTGGTTGGGTTATAAATCTGGAAAATTTTTATATAAAAAAAAGGATTCATTTCTTTTTAAAAAAAAACATCTTATCATTGCAAAATTATTTTATAATAAATATAAAACAACAGCCCTGATTATGAGTCGTTTTCTTCCCATGTTTCGTACTTTTGCTCCTATTGTAGCAGGAGCCATTCGTGTGGATTTTAAAAAATTTATGATTTATAATATTATTGGAGCACTTATTTGGACATTTTCTATCATGTTATCTGGACATTATTTAGATAAAAAATTTCCAGAATTAAAAAATCATTTAGAATGGATTATTTTTTTAATAGTATTAATGACAACTTTTCCTTTATTATTTAAAATAAAAATAAGAAAAAAATTACTAATTTAAATTCTTTTTAAGAAGAAGAATTTTTTAATAATATCTTGACATTTATTTTTCATAATTCCAGATAAAAATTTTGTTTTAGGATGTAATTTTGCACTTGTATATAAAAAACCTCTTTTTAAATTAGGAGCCCCACATACTACTCTCCCAATTTGAGAAAAAAATAAGGCCCCTGTACACATAATACATGGTTCAATTGTTACATATAAAGTACATTCTTTGATATATTTTTTTCCTAGATAATAAGAAGCTAAATTAATCACTAATATTTCCGCATGTGCAGTAATATTTTTAAAAGTTTCAGTTAAATTATGAGCTCTAGCTATTACTACATTATTATAAGTAATAATAGCGCCTATAGGAACTTCATTTTTATGAAAAGCAATTAAAGCTTCTTCTATGGCTATTGCCATAAAATCATGATCTCTTTTTAGATCCCTCATTCTTATTTTTTTTATCTATTTTATTTTCTACTTTATTATTATTTTCATCATCTTTAGATCCTTTTATTGTCGTTGTCGTTGTCGTTGTCGTTGTTGTTGTTGTTATACGAGAATGTTTTACTCTTGCTATAAGAGTATTTAAAGGATGTAAAATAGTATATTTTTCATTATATAGATCTTTTACGTTAATTTGATCTCCTATATCTAAAGAATTAATATCCAATTTGATATTTTCTGGAAAATTAGATGGAAGAGCTTTTACTTTTAATTTTCTAACAGGAGAATAATATTCTCCTCCTTTAGAAACACCAATAGATCTTCCAAAAGTTTTAATAGGGATTTCCAAAATAATAGGTTTAAATTCTTCTATTTTATAAAAATCTGCATGTAATATTTTTTCACTAATAGGATCAAATTGAATTTCTTTTTTAACTGTTTTAATATTATTTGTTTCCCCTTCTATTTGAATGAGGACCCAATATACATTTGATGTATATACTAAATATTTAAAACTTTCTAAAGAAGTAGAAAAAGGAATATGAATATTTTTTCCATATAAAATACAAGGGACTTCTCCTTTTTTTCTAATTAATTGTACCTCTTTTTTTCCTATATTTCTTTTTTTACCGTATATTTGAATAGATTGCATAATTAAATTATAAATTTATTACTAATAGATTCATCATTATGTACTGATTGCATAACTTCTGCAAAAAGTGGAGCACAAGATAATATTTTAATTTTTTCATTATTATTTTTAATGGGAATAGAATCAGTTACAATAAATTCTTCAATATACGATGTTTTAATTTTATCATATGAATTTCCAGAAAAAACAGGATGAGTAGCTATAGCACGAATACTTCTAGCCCCTTTTTTTTTAATAAGATTTGCTGCTTCTGTTAATGTTCCAGCTGTATCTACCATATCATCTATTAGTATGATATTTTTTTCTTTTACATTTCCAATAAGATTCATAAATTCTATTTCATTAGCTTTTTTTCTTTCTTTATAACAAATAACGACATCTGTTCCTAAATAACCTGCATAACTTCTAGCTCTTTTTGCTCCTCCCATATCTGGAGAAGCAATAGTTAATTGATCCATATTTAATTTTTTAATATAATCAATAAATATTCTAGAGGCATATAAATGATCTACAGGAATATCAAAAAATCCTTGAATTTGATCTGCATGTAAATCCATAGTCATAACTCTATTAGCTCCTGAAGCTACCATTAAATTAGCTATAAGTTTTGCTGCAATAGGAGTTCTTGTTTTATCTTTATGATCTTGTCTCGCCCATCCAAAATATGGAATAACAAGTGTTATATTATGAGCAGAAGCCCTACGAGCGGCATCACACATTAAAAGTAATTCCATTAAATTATCTACTGGAGGAAAAGTAGATCCAATCAAAAATACTCGTGATCCACGAACAGATTGTTCAAAACAAGGGGTATATTCCCCATCACTAAATTCTAAAAAACGAATTTTACCTAAAAAATTACCATAATGATAAGCTATTTTTTCTGATAATTTTAATCCACTTCTTGTCGAAAAAAAAAGTACCTTTTGATTCATAATTTTGTTTTTTTTATGCAAAAATACTTAAGAAATAAATTTTTCTTTTAAAAAGAAATAAAAAAATGAAACAATATTTATTTTTATTGAAAAAAGTTTTAAAAAAAGGAATAAAAAAAATGGATCGTACTGGAGTAGGTACAAAAAGTATTTTTGGTTTTCAAATGAAATTTGATTTAGAAAAAGGGTTTCCTCTTTTAACTACCAAAAAATTAAATATTCGATCTATTATTTATGAATTATTATGGTTTTTAAAAGGAGATACGAATATACAATACTTAAAAAATCATAAAGTATCCATATGGGATGAATGGGCGAATGATCATGGAGATCTAGGCCCAATATATGGATTTCAATGGAGAAAATGGCCAACATATGACGGACATCATATTGATCAAATTAAGAATATTATCAAAGAAATTAAAATAAATCCTCATTCAAGACGTTTAATAGTTTCTGCTTGGAATGTAGGAATGATTCATAAAATGATATTACCTCCCTGTCATTTAATGTTTCAATTTTATGTTTCTAATAAAAAACAATTATCATTACAATTATATCAAAGAAGTGCAGATATTTTTTTAGGATTACCATTTAATATAGCTTCTTATGCTTTATTGCTTACTATGATAGCTAAAACTCTTCATTTGAAAGAAAAAACTTTAATCTATACAATAGGAGATGCTCATATTTATAATAACCATATAGAACAAATAAAACTTCAAATGAAAAGATCTCCAAAATCATTACCTAAAATGATCTTAAATCCTTCTATAAAAAATATTTTTCAATTTAAATTCAAAGATTTTAAATTAAAAAATTATAATCCATCTCCTCATATTTCAGGAGATATAGCCATTTAATTAAATTATCTCCTTCTTTTAATTAACCAATCTTTAAAAAAATTGTAATTATTAGATAAAGATATCTTTTTTTTTATTTTTAATTTTTTTCTAAATTTTTCTTCTTTAGAAAGAAAAATTTTTTTTCTTAAAAAGAATGGCATTTTATCTAAAAATTTAATTGGATGAGCTGTTTCTAAAAAAATAGCTGTTTCTAAAAAATGAGTTTTTACTTTTTGTAATTTTAAATATTTTTTTATCCCTAAATAACCAATTGCTCCATGGGGATCTAATATGTATTTATAATTACTCCAAACTTTTTTTATAATGTTAAATGTTTCTTCATCTGTAAATTTATAAGAGCATAATTTTTTCTTTAATTTAAATATATTGTTTTTATATAAATGTAAAATACGAGAAAAATTACTAGGATTAGATATATCCATAGCATTTGATATCGTTTTTTTTACTGGTAAAGGATGATATTTTTCTCCTTTTAAAAATCTAGGAATAGTATCATTAATATTCGTAGAAGCAATAAAATATTTTATAGGTAATCCCATTTTTTCTGCTAGCATTCCTGCACAAATATTTCCAAAATTGCCACTAGGAACTGAAAAAATTATTTTTTGATTTTTTTCTATTATTTTTTTATAAGCTATAAAATAATAAAACATTTGAGGTAACCATCTTGCTATATTAATAGAATTCGCAGAAGTTAATAAATATTTATTTTTTATTTCTTTATCTAGAAAAGCTTTTTTTACCATATACTGACAATTATCAAAATTTCCTTTTATTTCTAAAGGAAATATATTATCTCCTAAAGAAGTAATTTGTTTTTCTTGTAAATCACTGACTCCTTTATGTGGATATAAAATAATGACTTCAATTCCAGATACATTATGAAATCCTTTAGCTACAGCTCCTCCAGTATCTCCGGAAGTAGCAACTAATACAGTTATAAGTTCTCCTATTGTTTTATAAAAATAGCTTAAACATCCGGCCATAAATTTAGCGCCGACATCTTTAAATGCTAAAGTAGGACCATGAAAAAGTTCTAAAACATAAATATTTTCATAAATTTTTTTTAATGGAAAAGAAAAATTTAAAGTATTATGTATGATTTTATCAATATATTCTTCAGATATGTATTCTCCAATATAAGGTTTTATAACTTCCATAGCTATGGAATAGTTATCATATTTTTTAATATTTTGAATAAATGTTCGTTTTATTTTAGGAATTTTTTCTGGAAAATATAACCCTCCATCTATTGCTAAACCTGTTAAAACTGCTGTTTTAAAAGAAACATAATTTTTAAAATTATTTAAACTATAATATAACATTTTATTAAATTTTATTCCATTTAATTCCTCTTTGATTAATAGGAGAAGTATAAGTTTTATAATCAATTCTTAAAGAAGAATATACACGATTCATCATATCCGTTACTTTTTGAGCAGTATGATTCCCTTTACTTAACATGAAAACAGAAGGTCCAGATCCAGAAATTCCTCCACCTAAAGCTCCAATTTCTTTACATTTTTTTTTTAATTCATAAAATGCTGGAATCAACATCGACCTTATAGGTTCTACAATTACATCTTCTAATGATCTACTAATTAATTCATAATTTTCTTGATATAAACCGGCAATTAAAGCTCCAATATTTCCCCATTGTCGTATTGCATCTTTCATTAAAATTTTTTTTTTAAGAATTTCTCTTGCATCAGATGTTTTTATTTCAATTTGAGGATGAATAATACTTACCCATAATTCTTTTGGAGAAGGTAATTTTGTAATATCTAAAGGATGATAACTACGGACAAGAGTCACTCCTCCCATAATAGCTGGAGCTACATTATCAGCATGAAAAGTTCCACTTGCTATACGTTCTCCTTCCATAGCAAAACGTATTAATTGCATCTTATTAAAAGGCTTTCCTAATAAAATATTAGCACCAAAAACAACTCCAGCAGCACTAGCAGCACTAGATCCTATTCCACTTCCTGGAAGAATATTTTTAATTAACTCTAATGTAAAACCTATTTTTTTATATTTTTCAATTTTATGTTTTTTTTTATATGTTTTTAATAAAGCTTGTAAAGCTATAAAAGCTACATTTTTATTTGGATCTTGAGGTAAAGAAGATCCATGAATTTGTTGAATATGAATTCCTGGATTATTAGATTTATATAAAAAAATTTCATCATTTGGAAAATCCAAAGATAGTCCAATTATATCAAATCCACATACCAAATTAGCTATAGTAGCTGGTGAAAATATTTTAATACCCTTCATTATTTAGTAGCTTTAATAATATCCGAAAATACTCCAGAAGCTGTTACTTCTGCTCCAGCACCTGCTCCTTTTATCATTAAAGGTTGTTCAGCATAACGATATGTATGATATAAAACCATATTATCTTTTCCTTCTAATTGATAAAAAGGATGTTTTTGTGAAACGGATTCTAATCCTACAGAAGCAATTCCTTTTTCATAACGAGCAATAAAACGTAATTTTTTTTTTTCTTGTTCTACTTTTTTTCTTATTTTAAAAAAATAATTTTTATATTGATATAATTTTTGATAAAAATTTTCTATAGAAGAATTAGAAGAAATAGAACAATTTTTAGGTAAAAAAGATTTGTGATGAATATCTTTAATTTCTAAAGAAGCTCCACATTCTCTTGCTAAAATGAGTATTTTTCTCATAACGTCTAATCCACTTAGATCAATACGAGGATCTGGTTCAGTATAACCTTTATATTGAGCTTCTTTTACTACTTCTAAAAAGGTTTTTTCACCTATAAAATGATTAAAAATAAAATTTAAACTTCCAGATAAAACTGCTTCTATTTTATTAATTTTATCTCCACTATTTATAAGATCATTGAGAGTACTGATAACAGGTAAGCTTGCCCCTACATTAGTTTCAAATAAAAATGGAGCTTGAAAATGTCGAGATAGTGTTTTTAATTTTTTATAATGATGATAATCTGAAGAACAAGCTATTTTATTACAAGTAATGACTCCAATTCCATTTTGTAAAAATTTTTCATAAGTCATAGCCATTGTTTCGCTATCTGTATTATCTACAAATAAACTATTTCTTAAATTCAATTTCCATACTTTTTCCATAAAATAATAGATATTCATAGAGTCCCCTTTCTTTTGATTCAAATGATTTTTCCATTTAGATAAATCAATACCATGATCATTAAAATACATTTTTTTACTATTTGCTAATCCAATTATTCTTACTTGAAGTTTTAATTCTTTTAGTAAATAAATTTTTTGTTGATCAATTTGTTCTAATAATTTACTTCCTACTTTCCCTACTCCACAAATAAAAAGATTAATTTGTTTTGGAGGACTTTCAAAAAAAGCTTCATGTAAGGTATTTAAAGCTTTTTTAAAATCATTTTTTCGAATAACAGCTGATATATTTTTTTCAGTAGACCCTTGTGCAATAGCTCTAACATTAATACTATTCCTTCCTAAGGAAGCAAACATTTTTCCACTAGTACCATGAAGATTTTTCATATTATCTCCTACAACTGCAATAATACAAAGGTCTTTTTCTATGATTAATGGATCAATACGTCTTTGATGAATTTCTTTAGAAAATTCATTATCTATCACAGATTTTGCTTTCATAACATCCATTTCATGAATTCCTGTAGTAATAGAGTGTTCTGAAGAACTTTGTGTAATAAAAATTACATTAATATTATCACGTAATAAAGCTTCAAATAAACGTTTTGAATACCCAGGGACTCCTACCATTCCACTACCTTCAAGAGTAAGTAAAGATAAATATTGAATACCAGAAATTCCAGTTACAGGTTGACTAACATTTGTACTTTTACTAAAATAAATTAAAGTTCCTGGATCTATAGGAGAAAAAGTATTTTTAATTTGTATAGGAATATGTTTTTTCATAGCTGGTTGTATAGTAGGAGGATAAATTACTTTTGCACCAAAATGCGATAATTCCATAGCTTCTTCATAAGAAATTTCTTTTATAGGAAAAGCTTGATGCACTATTTTTGGATTTGCCGTCATCATTCCACTAACATCTGTCCATATTTCAAGTAAACTAGCAGATATAGCCGCAGCTAAAATAGAAGCAGTATAATCAGAACCTCCTCTTCCCAGAGTAGTTGTTTCATTTTTTAATGTAGATCCTATAAAACCTGGTAAAACAATATATTCTGATTTTTTTTCACTAAAATATTGAATAATATAATGATTACTTGTAATAAAATCTACTTGTGCACATCCAAATTGTGAGTCTGTAATAATTAAATCTCTACTATCCTTACAGATTGCATCTAAACCATATTGTTTGAGTTTTTCTGAAATAAGAAAAGAGGAACTCAATTCTCCAAAACTCATAATTTTATCTAAAGAACGTTTTGAAAGTTCTTCTACTTGAAATATACCATCACATAAACTTTCTAAATCATTAATATTTTTTTTTATCCAACTGATTAAATGGCTTTGATAAGTAATTGGAAATAATTTTCTAATAATATTTAGATGACGAATTTCTATTTTTTCTAAAATTTTTTTATAAATATTATTTCTTTCAGAAGCTAATTTTCCACATTGGATTAATTGATCTGTTATTTTACTTAAAGCAGATACCACTATAGCATATCTTCCTTTTGGTTTTTTTTTTAACAATGAACAAATACGTTTGATAGAATCAGAATGAGCAACGGAACTTCCCCCAAATTTTAAAACTTGCATTTTTTAATGAATTATTAATTTATTAAAACAATTTCCCCATGATACCAACAAAAATAAGGATAATTTATAGAGGAGTTTTTTTTATGAAAGACAAAAAATTAATATTATTTTAATTAATTATTATAATTGTTAGTATAACAAAAAGTAAGTATACTAAACTAACTATATAATGAATAATTTTCATAACTTTAAAACTTTTGAAAATAAGTATAGAAAAGTTGTTACAATAAATAATATGCATTTAACTTCTTATGAAAAGGAAAAACTTCTTCTTCACATGGCTGGAGAATTAGCTAAAAAACGTTTAAAAAGGGGATTAAAATTAAATTATCCTGAATCTGTAGCTTTTATTACTCATTATGTAATGGAAGGAGCACGTGATGGAAAAACAGTAAAAGAACTTATGTATGAAGCAGGAAATATTTTACATGATGATCAAGTAATGGATGGAGTATATGAAATACTTCATAATGTTCAAATAGAAGCTACTTTTCCTGATGGAACAAAATTAGTAACTATTCATCATCCTATTAAAAAAAAGATTAAAAATAATCAAAAAAATAAAATGATTCCAGGACAATATAAACTTCTTAAAGAGGATATTATTTTATTACCTGAACGGGCTAGGATTGAAATAGTTGTTACTAATTTTGGAACTCGTCCAATTCAAGTGGGATCTCATTTTCATTTTTATGAAACGAATATGGCTTTGAATTTTAATAGAAATAAAACAAAAGGATATAGATTAGACATACCTTCTGGGAGATCAGTACGTTTTGAACCAGGAGAAACAAAAAAAATAACATTAGTAAAAATAGGAGGGAGTAAAAAAGTTTATGGATTTTCAGGAAAAGAACATATAAAAAAAATATGAAACAAATTAATAGAGAATCTTATGCTAGTATGTATGGCCCTACTAAAGGAGATAGGATTCGTTTAGGAGATACATCTTTATGGATTGAAATTGAAAAAGATTACACTATTTATGGGGATGAATGTGTCTTTGGAGGAGGTAAAGTGATTAGAGATGGAATGGGACAACATCCATTGGCAACTAGTAAAAATGAAGGGGTATTAGATTTGGTTTTAACTAATGCTATTATTATTGATTATTGGGGAATTATAAAAGCAGATATTGGAATAAAAAATGGAATAATTGTTGGAATTGGAAAAGCAGGTAACCCCTATTTTATGGATGGGGTAAACTCAAATATGTATATTGGAGCTGGGACTGAAGTAATTTCTTCGGAAAATATGATTGTAACAACTGGAAGTGTAGATAGTCATGTTCATTATATATGTCCTCAATTATTTGAAGTGGCATTAGAAAATGGAACTACTACTATTATTGGAGGAGGATCAGGGCCTACGACAGGGACTATAGCGACTAATTGTACTTCTGGCGTTTGGAACATTCAAAGAATGTTAAAAAGTACGGATCATATTCCTATAAATTTTATTTTTCTTGCTAGTGGAAATAGTTCTAATCCTGACGCATTAGTAGAACAAATTCAAGCTGGAGCAGGTGGATTAAAAATTCATGAAGATTGGGGAAGTACTCCTTCTGTTATTGATCAATGTTTAAAAGTATCGGATAAATTAGATGTACAAGTGAATATTCATACCGATTCTTTAAATGAATCAGGTTATATAGAAGATACTTTAAAAATTTTTAAAAATAGAACCATTCATACTTATCATACAGAAGGAGCTGGGGGAGGACATACTCCTGATTTATTAAAAGTGATATCTTTTTCTAATATTTTACCTTCATCTACAAGTCCTACGATGCCTTATACTTGTAATACTATAGATGAACATTTAGATATGTTAATGATTTGTCATCATCTAGATTCCAATCTTCCAGAAGATATTTCATTTGCAAAATCACGTATTAGATCTGAAACAATTAGTGCAGAAGGAATTTTACATGATATAGGAGCTATTAGTATGACTAGTTCTGATTCTCAAGCTATGGGAAGAATTGGGGAAATCGTAAAACGTACTTGGCAAACTGCAGATAAAATGAAAAAACAAAAAGGTCCTTTAAATAAGGATTCTATTAAAAATGATAATTTTCGAGTAAAACGATATATTTCTAAATATACCATTAATCCTTCGATTACTCATGGTATTTCAGATTATGTTGGATCCATTCATATTGGAAAAATGGCAGATTTAGTTTTATGGAAACCATCTTTTTTTGGAGTAAAACCAGAATTAGTCATAAAAAGTGGAATGATTGTTTACGCTAGCATGGGAGATCCTAATGCGACTATTCCTACACCCCAACCATTTATGTATCGTAAAATGTTTGGATTTTTTGAACCAAAATTAAGCAGTATTTTTGTTTCCATTCATGCTATTAATGATGGATTTATCGATAAAAATGAAATAAAAAAGAAAATAAAGATAGTCAAAGGATGTAGAAATTTATCTAAAAAAGATATGATACTGAATGATAAAACTCCAGATCTAAGAATAGATCCAAAAACTTATAGTGTTTATATTGATGGAAAAAAAATACAATCTAATCCATCGGATGTTTTACCACTATCTCAAAGATATTTTTTATTTTAAAAAAAATAATAAATACCCAGAGCGGGATTCGAACCCGCATGATAAAATCACTGGATTTTGAGTCCAGCGCGTAAACCTATTCCGCCATCTGGGTAAAAATATTAATTTGATATATTATAATTTTTGATTGATGAAAAAAATTTAATATATCATTATTGATGATATCTTTATGTAAATATATAACTCTTTTAATCTTAGATTGATAAATTAATTTACTACATTCTTTACATGGAAAATGTGTAATATATAAAAAAGCTCCTTCACAAGATTTATAAGAAATAGTCAATTTTAAAATAGCATTAGCTTCTGCATGTAAAACATACCATTTAGTATTTCCATTTGTATCTTCACATATATTATCAAATACACTAGGAGTTTTATTATATCCATTAGATATAATACGATTGTTTTTAACAATAATAGCTCCTACTTTTTTTTTTTACAAAAAGATAATTTAGAATATTGTATAGCTACATTCATATAATAAATATCATACTTTTTGTTATAAATTTTTTGATTCATTCGAAGATTTTTTATATTCAATGAATATGAAAAAAATATATAGTTTACGCAATATAAAGATTAAGTATTTAATTTATAAAAGATATGATAAAAAAATATTCCTTGTGGAAGGAGTAAAAGAATTTGAAATGGCTATCAAAGGGAATTTCTCCCCTATAGAAATATTTATTTGTAAAAAAATATTTAATCAGTATGATATTATTAAACCTTTTAATCATCTTGTAATTTTTATTAGTTTTAAAATATTTAAAAAATTAGCATATAGAAAAAATTCAGGTGGAATTATTTCTTTATTTAAAGAAAAAATTTTTAATAAAATAAAACATATAAAAATTCCTAAAAATCCTTTTATTTTAATATTAGATGGAATAGAAAAACCAGGGAATTTGGGATCTATATTACGTACAGCAGATGCAGTAGGAGTCCATTTGATTATATTGTGTAATATGAAAACATATATTTTTAACAAAAATGTGATTAGATGTAGTTTAGGAAGTGTTTTTACAAAAAAAATTTTTATAGAAGAAACAAATTCTATTATTTCTTGGCTTAAAGAAAAAAAAATAACAATTTTAGTTTTAGGATTTCATAAAAAATCTATACAATTATATAATACTAAAATTACTTCAAATTTAGCTATAGTTTTAGGATCAGAAAAAAAAGGGGCATCTAATATTTGGTTTAAAAATGCTGATAAAATAATTACTATTCCTATGTTTGGACAAATTGATTCTTTGAATGTAAGTAATGCATTATCTATTATACTATATGAGGGTATTAGACAAAGAAAATATACTACTACTTATTAGCTAGAGATAAAATTTTGTATATTTTGTTTTTCATATACATGATCTATTTTTAATTTTTTATTTTTTGAAGCTTGTATAGATAATCGATCACAATAATCATTAATATAATTAAGTCCATGACTTTTAATCCATTGAAATGAAATAAAATGTTGAGAAAAAATATCTAAAAATCGAATCCATAAATCAACATTTTTCTTTTTATAAAAATTATTTTTTTTCCATTTATCAATCCAATTATTTTGAATAGTATTTATGATATATTTAGAATCCGTAAATACAACAATATTTTGTTTTTTTTTTGAAATTTTTTCTAAACCAATGATGACAGCTAATAATTCCATACGATTATTTGTTGTATAACGAAATCCTTCAGAAATAATTTTTCTATAATAAGTCCCTATTTTTTCTATAAAAGTAGCATATCCTCCAGGGCCAGGATTACCTTTAGAAGATCCATCGGTATATATATGAATTGAATGATTATTTACCATTATTATTTTTTAATTTTTTCTTTTTCAAATTTTTCTAGTTGGTATTTAATTAAATTGAAACATTTTTTTTTTAAAAAATTTTTATCTTTTAAAGATAAATTTGTTGTAGATATAGAATGATGTTGTTTAATTCTTATTTTTCCAGGAGCCCCTTTTATAAAAGGAAAACTAGGAAATTTTGTTTTTATATCTGCAATAGTAAATGGAATAATAGGAATTTTTTTTTTGATAGCAATAAAAAAAGCACCACTTTTAAAAGTATCTAAAAAAATAGATGATTTAGGAACTCTCCCTTCTGGAAAAATACAAACACTTTTTCCAGAATCTACTTTTTCTTGTATTTTTTTAAATACTTTCATGCAACTGAATAAATTTTTTCTATCGATTAATATATTACTTTTTCTATAAACAAAACCAAAAAAAGGAAGTTTAGCTAATTCTGCTTTTCCTAGAAAAACTAAAGGATGATGTCTCATTAAAGAATAAATTAACATTATATCCATAATAGAACTATGATTACTAATGATGACATATTGTTTATTTTTATCTAATATTTCTTTATCTTTTTCTAAAACATACCAAAATCCCATAAGAAAGAGATTCCATCTAGCCCATATTTGATGAAACCAATATGCAATGTGATAATATTTATCCTTAAAAAGAAATGGGATAGAAGCTCCAGCCCATAATGGAATTAAAAATATATTGATAAAAAAAAACCAAGAACGCCATAATAATATTAATGATTGTTTAATAATTTTCATTAAAAAACTAAATTAATAAAAAAATCTGATATTTATTAAATAATCTAATAAAAATCATTCTTCATACATTATGTATACATTAGGAGAATTTATTATAGAAAATAGAGATCGCTTTACTTATTCTACAGAATCTTTATTAAGATTGTTTAGTTCTATAAAATTAGCGGCTAAAGCAATTAATAAGGAAGTAAATAAAGCAGGGTTAACTGAAAAAATAGGAAGTACAGGGATAACTAATGTTCAAGGAGAAAATCAACAAAAATTGGATAATTTTGCACATAAGGTTTTCATTGAATCATTTAAAAGTAGAAATGTAGTTTGTGGAATTGCTTCAGAAGAAAGTAAAGATTTTATATTAATTGGAGAAAATGAAAATATAGGACAAAATAAATATATTGTTTTAATTGATCCACTAGATGGTTCTTCTAATATAGATGTCAATGTATCTATTGGAACTATATTTTCAGTATATATAAGAAAATCTTCTATGCAAATAGATTTATCTATAGAAGATTTTTTACAAAAAGGGAATCAACAAATACTATCCGGATATATTATTTATGGATCTTCCACTATATTAGTTTATACTACAGGAAATGGAGTGCATGGCTTTACATTAGATCCTTCAGTTGGAACTTTTTATTTATCTCATCCTAATCTTCATTTTCCTAAAATAGAAAAAATTTATTCTATTAATGAAGGAAATTATGAAAGATTTCCTAAAGGAATTAAAAATTTTATAAAATATTGTCAAGAAAAAAAAGAAAGTCGTCCATATACAGCACGATATATTGGATCTTTAGTTGGAGATTTTCATAGAAATATGATACAAGGTGGAATATATATTTATCCTCAAACAGCTCATTCGCCAAATGGAAAATTAAGATTACTTTATGAATGTAATCCTATAGCTTTTTTAACAGAACAAGCAGGTGGAAAAGCTTCTGATGGAAAAAAAAGGATTCTCGATATAGAACCTTTATATTTACATCAAAGAACTCCATTTATTTGTGGATCTTTTTCTATGGTTTCTAAATTAGAAGAATTTATAAAAATTGAAACAAATAATAATAAATGAAAATTTTTTCATTAAAAAAAAATGTAGGAGATATTCTAGAATATGGAAATTTTTTATCAGTATTTCCTATTAAAATAGCTTATTTTTTAGAAAAAAGAAAAAAAAAAACTACATTAATAAAATTAATTGGTATTTTAGTAAAAAAAAAAATATTCAAAAAATCTGTTCATAGAAATAAAATAAAACGCTTATTCCGAGCTTCACTTTTATTTAATAAATATATTTTAGAACAAAAAATAAATTTTAACAAAATATATATAGTTTTTATTTATAAGGGTTTATTTTTACCGACATTTAAAATAATTGATACATCTATTAAAAAAATATTAAATCAAATTCATTAAAGTTACAACACTCCCCTTTATATAAATAATTGACGAGCATTAGATCCAAAAATTTTTACTGCAAAAGCTAATAAAACAATTCCAAATATTTTTTTTAAAATATCTAAACCATTATTTCCTATTTTTTGAGCAATAATATCACATTTCTCTAAAACGAAATAAACTACTATCATATTCAAAATAAGAGATAAAAGAATAATATTGACATCATAAGTAGTTCTTAAAGAAATTAAAGTAGTTAACGATCCTGGTCCAGCTATAAGTGGAAATGCTATTGGGACAATAGAAGTTTGAGCATTATTATTTATTTTATGAAGATCTATTCCTAATATCATTTCTAATCCAATTAAAAATAAAACAATAGATCCTGCTATAGAAAAAGAGTGTACATCTATTCCAATAATTTTTAGAAGAGGTTGTCCTAAAAATAAAAAAGATAAAAATATCAAAAGTGAAGTGATAATTACTTTTTTAGTTTCTATAATATTTCCTTTAGATTTAAACCCCATAATAATAGGTGCGTTCCCTAGAATATCTATGATACTAAAAAGAATCATAAAACAACTGATTAATGAATTAATCCATTCCATAAAATTTTATATTCTATTGTTCATTATATTATCTATTACAAATTAAACAAAAATATAATGAATACTATTAATTTTTTTTAAAAAAAAGATTTAAAGTCCATTTTCATATGCTTTCCATCCTGCTTCTCTATATTTTTCTGCTAAAATTTTTGGATTATTGGATTGATATATAGCTTTTCCTACAATAATAAAATCACTTTTATTTTTTTTAAAAGCTTGATTAGGATGAATATATATATTTCCTTTATTCTTTGAAATAGTAAAATGTATACCAGGAGTAAATAATAATAATCTATCATCTACTTTTCTTTGTGCAACAGTTCCAATAACTTTTGGATTTTTTAAAGAAATATTTAAAGCTTTTTTTATATATGAATCATCAGATAATCTTCCATTAGAAGACATTTCTGATACCGTAATTAATCCCATATGAGAAGGTATCTTTAAATTTTTTATACTATCACTTCCCGAAATAACATGTACTGTAATTACATCAGCCCAAGATGATATTTTATGTATTCCATGATGTAATTGAAGATAATTGGTATGGCCTACATCACAGAATTTTCTATCTTCAAATAATAAAAATTTTTTTTCTATAGAAATTTTTTTAAGTAATGTAATGAAAGAAAATGAAAAATCACTAATAATATCTACATGAAGTTTTAATCCACAAATTATATCTCCAATTAAATTTACTAATTTTAAAATATTTTTAGAATGTATTAAATCTGCAGAAAATATTAAATTAGTTTTTTTTTTTAATGTTATTTCAAGAAGTTTTTTTCCTATTGGATGAATTATTTTTTCTTTTTTTTCTTCGTAAGAAATACGTTTTTTTTGTATTTTATTATTTTTTTTTTTAAAAAATTGAATAATATGTATTTCTTTTTTTTTTAAAAGATGTTTCTGTTTTAACATATTTAAAATTTCTTTAATACGAAATAAAGTTTGTATATTAAAACCTCTATTTTTTAGATTATCTATTCCTCCTTGTTCACGATCAAGAATGGATAAAATATTTTGTATAATTAATCCTTCTTTTTCAAGATCTATTATAGTTTTTAATAAACTATCTCCACTAGTTATGACATCTTCTATGAGAAGACAATTTTGTCCTTTTTTGTAAATACCTTCTATCATTTTTTTTGTTCCATATCCTTTATTTTCTTTTCTTTTAATAATTAAAGGGATATTAGATCTTAAAGATACAGTGGTAGCTATAGGTAAAGCAGCATAAGGGACTCCACAAATTAATTCAAATGTGTGAGATGAAACTTCTTTAAGAAGTAAATCCGATAATTTAATTAATAAATTTGGTCTAGAAGCAATTGGACGAAAGTCTATATAGATAGGGGAACTTATTCCACTTTTTAATGTAAAATGACCAAATTTAATAATTCCTAATTGATAAATTTTTAAAAAAAATTGTTCTTTTTCTTCCATAAAAAACCTATTTTGATAAAGTTATAAATTTTATCCTTTTAGGATTCGTATATATTTAACATCATGAAAAAAATAGATATTTCTACTAATATTAATGGTATAAAATTAAATCCCTGTATTATGAACGCATCAGGAATACTTTGTACTACAGAAAAAGAATTATCGGATCTTATTCATAGTTCTTCTGGGGCTTTAATTACAAAAAGTTGTACCATAAAATCTAGAAAAGGGAATTTGTCACCAAGATATTTTGAATGGGATATAGGCAGTATTAATTCTATGGGATTACCAAATCTTGGAATTGATTTTTATTTAAATTTTTTTGAAAAAAAAAAATATAAAAAACCATTTTTTTTATCCTTATCAGGATTTTCTTTAGAAGAAAATTATCTTCTTCTTCGTAAAGCAAATTTTTCTTCTAAAATTAATGCTATAGAATTAAATATATCTTGTCCTAATATTTTTAAAAAAAATACAATATTAGGATATAATTTTTCTAAAATTTCACATTTTTTTAAAAATTTATTTAAATTTTATAAAAAACCTTTAGGAATTAAATTACCTCCATATTTTGAGGATATTCATTTTAGAAAAATGGCATTAATTTTAAATAAATATCCTATTCATTTTGTTACTTGTATTAATAGTTTACCAAATGGTCTTTTTATTGATTTTAATAAAGAATCCGTAGTGATTAAACCAAAAGAAGGATTTGGTGGTATTGGAGGTAGATCTATTAAACCATTTGCATTAGCTAATATTCGTAAATTTTATACTTATCTTCGTAAAGATATTGCTATCATAGGATGTGGTGGCATTTCGACTGGAAAAGATATATTTGAACATCTATTATGTGGAGCATCGGCAGTTCAAGTTGGAACACAATTTTTAAAAGAAGGACCAACGGTATTTGATAGATTAATTAAAGAATTAATATATATTTTGAAAAAAAAAAATTATTCCTCTATTAATGAAATTATAGGAAAATTAAATTTTTTTAATAAGATTTAGAAAAAACAACTCTTTGAATAGAAGGTTTACCTGAATAAATACATTTTCCAATTTCTTTTGTATATTTTATAGGGATAAAACGGATAGTAGCTTCTGTTTCCTTTTGAATTTTTTTTACAGTATTAATTGTTCCATCCCAATGAGAAAAAATAAACCCACCGGTATTTTTTATTTTTTCTTTAAAATCTTCATAATTATCCGAATTAATACTTAATTTTTTTTTTCTATTTAAAGCTCTTTGATAGATATTATTTTGTATTTTTTCAAGTATTTTTGGTATCATTAAACTTATTTTATTAAAAGATATATATATTTTTTCATAAGTATCTCTTCGTACAATTTCTATTTGTTCTTTTTTAATTTCATTTTTTCCTATATGAATTCTTATAGGAATACCTTTCATTTCGTATTCATTAAATTTCCATCCAGGAGTAAAAAATTCTCTATTATCATATTTTACACTAATACCTTTAATTTCAATATTTTTTTTTATTTTTTCAACAATTTCATTAATTTTATTTAATTCGTTTTTATTTTTAAAAATAGGAATAATAACAATTTGAATCGGCGCTATTTTTGGAGGTAATATTAAACCATTATTATCGGAATGTAACATAACTAATCCACCTATTAATCTAGTAGAAACTCCCCATGAAGTCCCCCATACATATTCTTTTATACCATTTTTATTAGTAAATTTAACATCAAAAGCTTTAGAAAAATTTTGTCCAAGAAAATGAGAAGTTCCAATTTGTAAAGATTTTCCATCTTGCATAAGAGCTTCAAGACAATAAGTAATTTCCGATCCAGAAAATTTATCCATATATGGTTTTATTCCTTGTACTACGGGAATTGCCATATATTTTTCCGAAAAATGAGTATATAAATTTAATATTTTTTTAGATTCTTCTATTGCTTCTTTTTTATTAGAATGTGCCGTATGTCCTTCTTGCCATAAGAATTCAGAAGTTCTTAAAAATAAACGAGTACGCATTTCCCATCTAATAGCGTTACCCCATTGATTAAAAAGTATAGGAAGATCTCTATAAGAATGAATCCATCTTCGGTAAGTTTCCCATACAATACTTTCAGAAGTAGGTCTAATAACTAATTCTTCTTTTAATTTAGATTTTGTATCTATTACTAATTCTTCTTTATTTTTATTGTCATTTTTTAATTTATAATGCGTAACTATAGCACATCCTTTGGAAAAATTTTGAATATGTTGTTTTTCTTTTTCAAAAAAAAATTTAGGAATAAGTAAAGGAAAATAAACATTTTTATGTCCTGTTACTTTTAACATTTTATCTAATTTTTTTTTTATCATTTCCCATATAGAAAAACCATATGGTTTAATAATCATAAAACCACGAATTCCAGAATAATCTGCTAATCCAGATTTTATGATAATATCATTATACCATTTAGAATAATCTTTACGTTTTTGAGTTAATTTATCCATATAAAAATAAATTAAAGGATATGCTTTTTTAAAAGATAAAAAATTATTTTTAATTCTTCTTATAGAGCATTTAATTTTTATAAATTAGCAATGAATAAAAAAATATGATAATATGGCACATCCTAAAAGAAGACAATCTAAATCTAGAAAAAATAAAAGAAGAACACATATAAAAATTAAAGAACCTTTATTAGTTAAATGTTCTTTAACTTCTAAAAAACATTTATATCATCATGCATATTGGCATGATAACAAACTTTATTATAAAGGAAAAATAGTATTAGAAAAATAATCCTATTTATGGATTTAAAAAATATTCAATCATTTATTCAATTTATTTCTCAATTAGAAATTGATGAAATCAAAATTAAAATAGGAGAAACTAAAATTTATATTAAAAATAAAATTGTTAATCAAAAAAATAAAAAATCATTAAATCCAATTTTAAGAAATATTTCTACCTCCTATAGAAGTTCAGATATTTCTGATAGATTTTCTAAATTAGAATCTGAATTAAAAGATGATAAAAAAAATAAATTTCAAACTATTCAATCTCCGATGATTGGAACTTTTTATAGAAAACCTCATCCAGATAAAAAACCTTTTGTAAAAATAGGAGATAATATTAAAATAGGAACTAAAGTTTGTGTTATAGAAGCGATGAAATTATTTAATGATATAGAATCTGAAGTAGAAGGAAAAATTATTAAAATTCTTGTAGAAGATGCATCTCCAGTTGATTATGATCAACCATTATTTATTATTTTAACAACTTCTTAGTTTTTTTTATGTTTAAAAAAATATTAATTGCTAATAGAGGTGAAATTGCTTTACGAATTATACGTACTGCTAAAGAAATGGGAATAAAAACAGTCGCTGTATATTCTACAGCAGATAAACATAGTCTTCATGTTTATTTTGCTGATGAAGCTGTATGTATTGGGCCTCCTTCTCCATATAAATCTTATTTAAATATTCCTAATTTAATATCTGCGGCAGAAATAACTAATGCAGATGCGATTCATCCTGGATATGGGTTTTTATCTGAAAATGCATATTTTTCATCTATGTGTCAAAAACATGGAATTAAATTTATTGGTCCATTACCTAATCATATTATTCAAATGGGAAATAAAATTGCAGCTAAAAAAAACATGAAAAAAGCTGGAATTTTATGTTTACCTGGATATGATTGTTTTTTTGATGCTTCTTATAAAGAAATAGAAAAAATTGTAGAAAAAATAGGATATCCAATTATAATTAAATCGATTTCTGGAGGAGGAGGAAAAGGAATTAGATCTGTTTTAGATAAAAAAAAATTACAATCTTCTTGGGTAGAAGCTAAAAAAGAGGCTTTATCTTGTTTTGGTAAAACTAATATGTATATAGAAAAATTAATTATCAATCCAAGACATATAGAAATACAAATTATTAGTGATCAGTATGGAAAAACTTGTCATTTATCTGAAAGAGATTGTTCTATTCAACGTAGAAATCAAAAATTAGTAGAAGAAGCTCCTTCTCCATTTTTAACTACATATTTAAGAAAAAAAATTGGTAATAATGCAATTAAAGCGGCTGAATTTATTCATTATGAAGGAGTGGGTACTATAGAATTTTTAGTAGATAAAAATCATAATTTTTATTTTATGGAAATGAATACTAGAATACAAGTAGAACATCCTATTACAGAAGAAATAACTGGGTTAGATCTTATACAAGAACAAATTTTTATAGCTAATGGAAAAAAACTTTCTAATAAAAATTTTTATCCAAAAATGTATTCTATAGAATGTAGAATTAATGCAGAAGAGCCTTTTAAAAATTTTCGTCCAGTTCCTGGAAAAATTACTCAAATGCATTTACCAGGAGGAAAAGGAGTACGAGTAGATACTCATGTTTATGCTGGATATATAGTTCCACATTATTATGATTCTATGATTGCTAAAATTATTACTACCGCAAAAAGTAGAAAAGAAACTATTGAAAAAATGTTAAGATCATTAGAAGAGTTTATTATAGAAGGAATTCCTACGACAATCCCTTTTCATAGAAAAATTATGAAAAATAATGATTTTTTAAAAGGAAATTATCATACAAATTTTATAGATACACTTTTATAGATGAAATTATTATATTATTTATTTTCTATTTCCGATAATTTTAAATAATTAATCATTTTTTGAATATTTCCATTCATAAAACCAACAAGATCATAAATAGATTTATGAATTCTATGATCTGTGACTCTCCCTTTAGGATAATTATAGGTACGTATTTTTACGGAACGATCTCCTGTAGAGACTAAAGATTTTCTTTTTATAGATTGTTCTTGAAATTTTTTTTCCATTTGCTTTTGATAAATACGAGATCGTAAAACGTTCATCGCTTTTTCAAAATTTTTATGTTGAGAACGTTCTTCTTGACATTCTACAGTAATTTTACTTGGAATATGGGTTAATCTAACAGCAGATTCTGTTTTATTTACATGTTGTCCTCCAGATCCGCTAGATCTAAATGTATCTTTTTTAATATCGGATGAATTAATATTCATTTCTATATCTTGAATTTCTGGAAGAACAGCCACAGTTATAGCAGAAGTATGTACTCTTCCTTGAGATTCTGTTTTTGGTATTCTTTGGACCCTATGAACTCCAGATTCAAATTTTAAATTTCCATAAACTCCTATTTTGTTATTTCCAATAACATTTAAAATGATTTCTTTATACCCTTTAACACCTCCTTTTTGAATATGTATAATTTCGTATTTCCAATTCATCTCTTTGAAATACATGATATACATTCGCAATATATCTTCTACAAAAAGACAAGCTTCATCTCCACCGGTTCCAGAACGTAATTCTAAAATAGCATTTCTATCATTATTTTTATTTATGTCATTTAAATAAAGATTATAAAATTTTCTTTCAATTAAAGATAAATCTTCTAAAATTTTATTTTTTTCTAAAAAAGCCATTTCTTTCATTTCAGGATCATAATCTATTTTTAAAATAGTATTAGCTTCTTTTAAAGAAATTAATTTTTTTTTATATATATCATATATCTTTACTATTTTATTTAATTTTTTATATTTTTTTAAAAAAAATTTATATTTTTTTGAATTAGATAGAACATCTTTTTGAAGAATATATTTTGAAATTTTATGAAATTCTTTCTCTAAAATTTCAAATTTGTTAATTAATGAAGTTTTTTTCATTATTATATTCTATTCATAGAATAAATTAATTCTAAATCTTTTTTTATAGATTTATTTGAAAGATATAAAAACAATATAGATAATAAAATAAAAAAGTTCATTTTTATTAAAAAAAATGATGGATAATATGAAAAAAAAATAATTTTTAGTATAAAAATTATACTATTTAAAAGTATATTAAAAGAATTTAAAAATATTTGTAGTTTTCTTTTTTTAAAAGAAAGAAAACTACAAATAGATAAAAATAAACATATAATTAAAAAAATTAACAGTATTTTTTTTAAAAAAAATGGATTTTTTTTTTGTAAATATAAATATAAAGAAATATTAGATAATACTATAGATATAAATAAATAAAAAGATTGTATTCGATAAAATATAGGATTTAACATATTAAAAAATATTTTATAATTTTTTATTAAAGTTTAAATTAAGTATAATTGTATTTATCGTATTTATATAATTATTTCTAAGCCAAGAATGGCAAATATAAAATATAACCCAATTACTTTATGTTTGATATTACTGAATTAAAAAGTAAAAAACTTTTTGAATTACAGGAGATTGCTCGTTCTTCAGGATTAAAAAAATGTACACAACTACGAAAAAACGAGCTCCTAGAAAAAATTATTTCCATTTTTAACAAAAAAAAAATACCTCCATTATCTTCTTCAAAGATAGAAAATTCTTCTTTAAAAAAAATATTTAAAGAACGTAAAAATTCTGAATCTAAAAATAGATATTTAGAAAATATTCATGGAAAAAAAAAATTAACTTCTAAAGAATATTTAAAATCGTCTTATAATAAAAAAAAAAATAAAGAAGAATCTGTAAAATATCAGAAAAAATATTTTCAAAATTGGAAAAAAAATGACAGATCAGAAAATATAATATCTTCTATCCCAAAAATTGGTGTATCTAAAAAAAATTCTAATAAATATAGAACACCTGAATATGAATTTGAAGGAATTATAATTAGTGAAGGAGTATTAGAAATTATGCAAGAAAATTATGGTTTTTTAAGATCTTCTGATTTTAATTATTTATCATCTCCTGATGATATTTATGTTTCTCAATCTCAAATTAGACTGTTTTGTATGAAAACAGGAGATACTCTAAGAGGAGAAGTTCGTCCTCCTAAGGATGGAGAAAAATATTTTCCTTTAATTAAAATTATTGAAATTAATGGAAGACCTCCTAATTTTGTAAGAGAAAGAAATTCTTTTGAACATCTGACTCCACTTTTTCCAAATGAAAAATTTAAATTAGCTGAAAAAAATGCAACTCTTTCTACTAGAATAGTAGACCTATTTACTCCTATAGGAAAAGGACAACGAGGAATGATTGTCGCTCCTCCAAAAACAGGTAAAACTACTTTATTAAAAGAAATAGCTAATGCTATTGCCGCTAATCATCCAGAAGTATATTTAATTATATTATTAATTGATGAACGTCCAGAAGAAGTCACAGATATGCAAAGAAATGTAAAAGGAGAAGTAATTGCTTCTACTTTTGATGAACCAGCAGATAGACATGTTAAAGTTGCAAATATTGTATTACAGAAAGCAAAAAGAATGGTAGAATGTTCTCATGATGTAGTAATTTTATTAGATTCTATAACACGTTTAGCACGTGCATATAATACTGTAGCTCCTGCATCTGGAAAAGTTTTATCTGGTGGTGTAGATGCTAATGCGTTACATAGACCAAAAAGATTTTTTGGTGCAGCTAGAAATATAGAAAATGGAGGATCTTTATCCATTATAGCTACAGCAATGATTGATACAGGATCTAAAATGGATGAAGTTATTTTTGAAGAATTTAAAGGAACAGGAAATAAAGAACTTCAATTAGATAGAAAAATTGCTAATAAAAGAATTTATCCAGCTATTGATTTAGTTTCTTCTAGTACTAGAAAAGATGATTTGTTATTAGATACTCATACAGTACAAAGAATGTGGATTTTACGTAAACATCTTTCTGATATGAATCCTGTAGAAGCTATGGAATTTTTAAGATCACGTATAGCTAGAACTAAAAATAATAAAGAATTTTTAATATCTATGAATGGATAAAAAATTTAATTAATATTTGATTTTGTATAGTAAAAATATTATATTATAGAAATTAATCGCGGGATGGAGCAGTTGGTAGCTCGTCGGGCTCATAACCCGAAGGTCATAGGTTCGAGTCCTATTCCCGCTATTCATTATACTTCATCATTATTTTTTTATGATATTTTTTTATTTTTGTGGAATTGTAGTAAGTTCTATGATTTTTTTTATATTTTTTTTAAAAAATAAATTCAAAGATCAAAAAAATGAATATTATAAAATATTTCAATATGATAGAAAAGAATTTAATAATGTTTTAAAAGAGTTTAAAGAAGAACTGATATTATCTATAAAAGAATTTAAAAATTCTATTAATGATAAAATTTATTTTTATATTGATAATCAATCAAATAAATTAAATTTTTTTCATAAAGAACAAGAAAAACTTGTAAAAAGTACAGAAAAAAAATTAGAAGAAATAAGAGAAAATGTTAATGAAAAACTTCAAAAATCTTTAAATATCCATTTAGGTAAATCTTTTGAAATTATTGGGAATCAATTACATTTTTTACAAGAAGGATTAGGAGATATGAAAAATTTGGCAAAAAATGTGAATGCTTTAAAAAGAACATTAAATCATGTAAAAATATGTGGAAGTTTTAGTGAAATGCAATTATCAATGTTATTACAACAAATTTTATCTCCAGAACAATATGCTTGTAATGTTATAACTAAATCTAGTACAAATTATGTAGTAGAATTTGCTATTAAACTTCCAGGACTTGAAGATGGAAATATTATATGGTTACCAATTGATGTAAAATTTCCAAAAGAAACTTATGAAAAAATACAAGAAGCTTATAATATTGGAGAAAAAAAACAAATAATAATAGCTAAAAAAAACATGGAATCTGTTTTAAAAAGAATGTCTAAAGATATTCAATATAAATATATAGATCCTCCACATACTACTGATTTTGCCATTATTTTTTTACCTTTTGAAGGAATATACGCAGAGATTGTAAAAAATTCAAGTTTATTAGAAGAATTACAAAGAAAATATAAAATTATTATTACCGGTCCATCTACATTAGCTGCTATGTTAAATAGTTTACAGATAGGGTTTCGTACTTTAGCTATTCAAAAAAGAAGTTCTGAAGTTTGGAAAATTTTAGAAATTGTGAAACAAGAATTTACTCATTTTGGAATATTACTTCATAAAGCACAAGATAAATTACAGGCAGCTTCTAAAGATATAGACAAAGTAATGGGGGTACGTAAAAATGTTATTGAAAAAAAATTAAAAGATATAGAAAACTATTAATTAACTAGCGGAGAGAAAGGGATTCGAACCCTTGACACTATTATATTGTGAACACGCTTTCCAAGCGTGCGCCTTAATCCTCTCGGCCATCTCTCCAATAAAAGTAAGACTATAAGCCGGATTCTGTTTTTATACCTATCATTTATCTAGGATATAGGTTGCCCTATATCTCAATCTGCCTACCCCCCAGTATCAACCGAGCTAGTTTTCCGGTATATATGGCATTTCACCGTACAGAGTTTACATGATTTCACTACAGCAATAATCTGTATATTCTTTCTGTTGCACTATTCCTCACCTTACGGTGTATGGGTGTTACCCATTGTACTGCTCTATGGTGTCCGGACTTTCCTCATTTTAAAAAAATCAATGCGATAGGACGTCTTACTTTTTATTTTTAATTAAATTAGAATAAATATTATTTATATTTTTATTTTTTATTTTTAATTCTTCAATAAAATTTAATATTTTTTTTTCTTTTTCTTTTAAAATAATTTTTGTATGTTTAGCAATATGTTTAATTGTAGATATATGAATAATTTTTAATTTTTTTAGATAATTTTTCATAGACCCAAAAAATTTAAACTTAGTATATATATAAATCATATTGTTATTTTTTATAAAATCTTGTGCTCCAAAATCAATTACCATAAGTTCAAAATTTTCTAGTGACCCATTAATATTTTTTTTTTTTATAGAAAAAAAACCTATACGATCAAATAAATGAATTAATTCTCCATTATTACATAATCTACCTCCTTTTTTATTAAAAAAAGATTTTATATTATTATAAGTCGTTTTTATACTGTTGTCGGTATTACATTCTATAATTAAACTAATTCCATGAATTTGTCCTTCTAAGTTAAAATTTTGATAATTATTAGTTTTTTTTGGTAAAGCATTTTTTATTGCTTTTTCTATAGTATGTTTAGGAATATTAATAGCTTTAGCATTGAAAATTGCATTTTTTAAACGAAAAAAAGTTTTATTTCCCCCTGATTCTTTAGCTGCAATGGATATTTCTTTAATTATTTTAGAAAATTTTTTAGATTTTATAAAATCTTTATGAGATTTTCTATGTTGTATATTAGTCCATTTGCTATGTCCTGACATGGTTATAATATGAATTTTATTTAATTTAGTAAAAAAAATAATTATGTCAAAAGTTTGTGAATTAACAGGAAAAAAAGCAATGATAGGAAATAAAGTTTCTCATGCAAATAATAAAAATAAACGTTTTTTTAAAATAAATTTATGTAAAAAACGTTTTTTTTTAATAAAAGAAAAAAAATGGATAAAATTAAAAATTTGTACTTATGCTATAAAAATTATTAATAAAATTGGAATTGAAAAAGCATTAAAACGTTTTAATTATAATTATAAAAAATAAATGGGAAAAAAAGGAAATAGAATACAAGTAATATTAGAATGTATTGAACAAAAAAAAAGTGGAATTTCTGGATCCTCTAGATATATTACTACAAAAAATAAAAAAAACACTCCAAATAGAATAAAATTAAAAAAATATAATCCTATATTAAAAAAATATACAATTCATAAAGAAATTAAATAATTATGTCTAAAAAAATTGTTAAAAATAAAAAAAAAGAAAATTTAAAAAAAATTATTTTAGCTATTCGAACAGTTAAATCTAAAAAATCTGGTTCTTATACTTTTGAAAAAAAATTTTTACCATATAATGAAGTAAAAAATTTTTTCCAAAAAAATGATATTTATTAATGAAATGTTTTTGTTAAATAAAAAAAAGGAAACATTTGATTTTGAATTAAAAAAAACTAAAAAAACTTTTTTTTCTAAAATCAAAAATTTTTTTTTCAAAAAATCAAAATTAAATAAAAATTATTTAGAAGAGATAGAAGAAATATTATTATCTGCAGATATTGGAACAAAAACTACTATAAAAATCATTAATAATTTTGAAAAAAGAATTCAAAAAGAACAATATCGAAATGTACAAGAATTATATAAATTTCTTCAAGAAGAAATTGAATTACTTATAAATTTCAATAATACATGTTTAGAAAATAAAATAAAATTAAAAAAAAAACCATATGTAATTATGATGATTGGGGTAAATGGAGTAGGAAAAACAACCACTATTGGGAAATTAGCATTTTATTTTAAAAAACAAGGTTTAAAAGTTATTATAGGTGCTTCTGATACATTTAGAGAAGCTGCTATAAATCAATTAGAAATATGGGCAAATAAAGTAAATGTTCCATTAATTAAACAACATATGTATGCAGATCCAGCTTCTGTTGCATACGATACTTTATTATCTGCTAAATCTAAAAATATGGATGTTGTATTAATTGATACAGCTGGTAGATTACAAAATCGTGTTAATCTTATGGAAGAACTTGCTAAAATAAGCAGAGTCATGAAAAAAGTAATTGATCAATCCCCTCATGAAATTATATTAATTTTAGATGCTTCTACTGGTCAAAATGCTTTTGAACAAGTAAAAAAATTTACTGATTTTGTAAAAGTTACTTCTATTATTCTAACTAAATTAGAAGGGACTGCTAAAGGTGGAGTAGTTATAGGAATTATGGATCAATTTAAAATACCTATTCAATATATTGGAGTAGGTGAAAAAAAACATGATTTAAAAAAATTTAATGGAAAAGAATTTATTAATTCTTTTTTTCGGATATAAACAAAATATTTAATAAGTATGAAAAAAAATAAAATTAGTGTTACTTCAGATAATATTTTTCCTATTATTAAAAGATTTCTTTATTCGGATAAAGAGATTTTTTTACGAGAATTAGTTTCTAATGCAACAGATGCGATTTTAAAATTAAAAACTATAGCAAGAATAGGAAAAATAGAAGAAATTAATAATAATTTTAAAATAAAAATAAAAATAAATAAAAATAATAAAACTATTCATATTATTGATAATGGAATAGGAATGACTATAGAAGAAGTAGAAAAATATATAAATCAAATAGCTTTTTCTGGAGCAGAAGAATTTATTCAAAAATATAAAGATCAAAGTAGTAGTATATCTAATTCTATTATTGGCCATTTTGGATTAGGTTTTTATTCTACTTTTATGGTATCTAATAAAGTAGTTATTTTGACTCAATCTTATAAAAAAGAACAACATTCCGTATTTTGGTCATGTGATGGAACTCCAAATTTTATTCTTAGAAAAAAAATGGAAAAAAGAAAAAGAGGAACGGAAATAATTCTTTTGATGAATGAAGAAAATAAAGAATTTTTAGAATATGATTTTATTTTAAAATTATTACATAAATATTGTAAATTTATGCCTATTCCCATTTCTTTATCAAAAGAAGATGATAAAGAAACTGTTATTAATAATATTTTTCCTGCTTGGAAAAAAAATCCAATGCATTTAAATAATAAAGATTATTTAAATTTTTATCATGAATTATATCCAAATCAATTAGAGGATTCTTTATTTTGGATTCATCTAAATATAGATCATCCTTTTAATTTAACAGGTATTTTATTTTTTCCAAAAATAGAAAATAAAATAGATTTTCAAAAAGAAAAAATACATTTATACCAAAATCAAGTTTATATTACGGATAATTTAGAAGGAATTGTTCCAGATTTTCTTAGTTTATTAAAAGGAGTAATTGATTCTCCTGATATTCCTCTTAATGTGTCACGTTCTCATTTACAACACGATACATCTGTTAAAAATATATCTAAATATATTACAAAAAAAGTTGCAGATAAACTTTATTTTCTTTTTAAAAAAGATAGAAAAAATTTTGAAAAAAAATGGAAATATATAAAAATTATTGTCGAATATGGAATGATTAGTATAGAAAAATTTTTTGATAAAGTAAATAAATTTTTTCTTTATTTTACAACTAATGGATTATTTTTTACTCTAGAAGAATTAAAAGAAAAAATTAAAAATATTCAAAAAAATAAAGAAGGAAAAATTATTTTTCTATATGCTACAAATAAAGAAAAACAATATAGTTCTATTAAAGAAGCAGAAGATAGATCTTATCAAGTGTTAATTTTCAATAGTCCTATGACAGTACATTTAATACAAAAATTAGAATTTTTTCATAAAGATATTTCTTTTGTTAGCGTAGATTCCGATCATATTGATAAATTAATTAATCAAAAAGAAGAAAAGTATTTTTCTGCACTTTCAGAAAAAGAAAAAAAAGATTTAAAAAAGATTATAAAAAATAATTTAATAAATGAATATAATAAATTTTCTATAAAATTAGAAATTTTATCACAAAAAGATAATCCTTTTTTTATTATTATTCCAGAATACTTAAGAAGAATAAAAGAAATGAATTCTATGGGAAAAAGCATCATTAACAATGATGATGAAAAATTATATCAATTAATAATAAATATTAATCATCCATTCATAAAAAAAATATTAATAGAATTAGATGAAAATAAAAAAAGAGACCTCATTCAAGAGGCTTTAAATTTAACTCTTTTATCAAAAAATTTATTACGTGGAAAAAATCTTAATATTTTTATATCTAAAAAATTAAAAGATTTAGTAAATAAATAAATTATTTATGAAATTTTCTTAATTTAATATTTGTTAATATTTTTTTAGTATATATGGGAAAATCTGAATTTTGTATCCATCCATAATAATTTGGATCTTTTTCAAATATTTCGTATACTTTTTCTCCTTTATATTTTCCAAAATTAAAAATTTCATTTCCTTCTTCATCGATTTTTATAAAACCAGCTAAATCTGCTAAATTTTTTGTATGAGAAAATTGATTTAAACTTTTTACATCTGTTTTTAGATTTTCATATTTTTCTAATTGTGCTAATAATATTTCATATGTAGCATATGTGTCTACTTTAGAACTATGAGCTTTCATTAAATTTTTTTTACAAAAATATTTATAAGCAGCAGAAAGTGTTCTAGGTTCCATTTTATGAAAAATTACTTGAACATCTATTGTTTTATATTTTTTTATATCAAAAGATATTCCAGCACGAAGCATTTCTTCTACTAAAAGAGGTATATCAAATCTATTAGAATTATAACCAGCTAAATCTGTATTTTTTATCATTCTAAGAATAGAAAGAGCTATATCTTTAAATTCTAGTTTTCCTGCGACATCTTCATCTTTAATTCCATGAATAGCAGTTGATTTTGGTGGAATAGGAATACCAGGAAAAATTAACCAAGTTTTATCTTCTTTATTTCCATTTGGAAATATTTTTAAAATAGAAATTTCTATAATCCTATCTTTACCAATATTGATTCCTGTAGCTTCTATATCAAAGAAACAAATAGGACGATAAAGTTGTAATTTCATGTTTTTTTAATGTAATTTTTTCTATTATTATTAAATCGATCAAAATAAATTGAAGTTATAAGGTAAAAAATAATAATGCATGGTAAAGAAACTATTTGTAAAGTTAATAAAAGAAATATACTTATTATTAAAAATACATAACGTTTTTTATTTTTTTTCCAAGAATAACCATTAAAAATAAAAGAAAACATTAATATTTTAGATATTAAAAAATAACAGGAAAAAAAAATTATAAATAATATTGTCATAGGATAAGAAAATATTATTTTTTTCACAAAAATTGTACTATAATTAGTACTAGGAATAAATAATATAACAGATAAAGAAGTAAAAAATAAAGTATTGATTGGAGTATTTAATCCATAAGTATATCTATTTTTACTAATATTAAAATTAGCTAAACGACATGCAGAAAATATAGTAATTAAAAAGGAAGACCATTCAACAAATGGAATTTTTATATTAATTTTTTTTAATAAAAAAAAAATTATTATAGATGGAACTATTCCAAAAGAAATTATATCTGCTAAGGAATCTAATTCTTTACCAAATTTATTTTCAATTTTCATAAATCTAGAAAAAAATCCATCTAAAAAATCACAAATTAATGAAAATATAGTACAAATAAAAGAAAATTTAAAATTTTTGTATTGTATAAGTATTATTATAGAAATACATCCAAAAAATAAATTTAATAAAGTAAAAATATTAGGAATATTTTTACGTATAATTTTTATAAACATAAATAATAATATTTCATGATTAATTTTTTTTATGAAATTTCTAATTTTTCTATTAAAAATAAATTTATCTTAATTCAAGATATTTCTATGATTTTCAAAAATGAAGGAGGTAAAATAGGGAATATTAATTATATTTTTTGTAGTGATGATTATCTTTTAAAAATCAATAAAAAATATTTAAAAAAAAATTATTATACAGATGTCATTGCTTTTTCTTTTTTGGATAAATATAAATATATATCAGGAGATATATTTATTAGTATAGATAGAGTTTTATATAATTCTAAAAAATGGAATCAATTATTTCATATTGAATTAAAACGTGTAATGATACATGCTTTATTACATTTTTTAGGATATGATGATAAAAATCAAATTAATAAAAAATTAATGAAAAAAAAAGAAGAGTTTTATTTAATTTTATTTCAATTTTGAAAAAAATATGTTTTTAGATACTTATGATATTATTATTGTTGGAGGTGGACATGCTGGATCTGAAGCAGCTGTCTCTTCATCTAAAATGGGATCCAAAACATTACTCATTACTACTAATTTACAAACTATTGGTCAAATGTCTTGTAATCCTGCTATAGGAGGAATTGCTAAAGGTCAAATTATTAGAGAAATAGACGCTTTAGGTGGATGTTCAGGTATTATAACTGATTATAGTATGATACAATTTAGAATGTTAAATAAATCTAAAGGCCCTGCTATGTGGAGTCCTAGAGCACAATGTGATAGAAGATTATTTTCTAATAATTGGAGATTTTTTTTAGAAAAAAATTCTAAATTAGATTTCTATCAAGATACCGTTAAATCTTTAATTGTTAAAAAGGATGAAGTAAAAGGAGTCATTACTTCTTTAGGATTAAAAATTAAAGGGAAATCGGTTATTTTAACCAATGGAACATTTTTAAATGGAATTATTCATATTGGTAAAAATAAAATTCATGGAGGAAGAATTTCGGAACCAGAAGTTATAGGAATCACGGAACAATTAAATAAATATTTTGGATTTAAATATGGAAGAATGAAAACAGGAACTTCTCCAAGAGTAGATGGTCGTTCTTTAAATTATGAAGAAATGGGATCTCAACATGGAGATAAAAATCCAAAAAAATTTTCTTTTTTAAAGACAAAAAAATTAAAAAAACAAAAAAAATGTTATATTACTTATACTAATATAGAAGTGCATGATTTTATATATAAACATTTAAATGTTTCTCCAATTTTTACAGGATCTATTAAAGGAGCTAGTCCTAGATATTGTCCATCTATTGAAGAAAAAATTTGTAGATTTATAGATAAAAAAAAACATCAAATTTTTGTAGAACCAGAAGGATGGAATACAGAAGAAGTTTATATAAATGGATTTTCTACTTCTTTACCAGAAGAAAAACAATATGAAGCTTTAAAAAAAATTGCTGGATTTAAAAAAGTAAAAATATTAAGACCTGGATATGCTATTGAATATGATTATTTTATTCCAACACAATTAAAATTAACCTTAGAAAGTAAACGAATTCATAATCTTTTTTTTGCTGGACAAATTAATGGAACTACAGGATATGAAGAAGCAGCAGCACAAGGATTAATGGCAGGAATAAATGCTCATTTAAAAATTCATCAAAAAGATCCATTTATCTTAAAAAGAAATCAAGCTTATATTGGTGTTTTAATAGATGATTTAATTACAAAGGGTACAGAAGAGCCCTATAGGATGTTTACGTCTAGAGCTGAATATAGAATGTTATTACGTCAAGATAATGCAGATGAAAGATTAACTCCAATGGGATATAAAATAGGATTAATTAAAGAAAAAAGAATGAAATTATTAGATATAAAAAAATATCAAGTAAAAAAATGTCTTTTTATTTTTGAAAAAAATATTAAACCAAATATAATTAATCCTATTTTAAAAAAAAAAAAATCTACAATTATTAATCAAAATAAAAAAATAAATACTATTTTATCTCGTTCAGAAATTGATATACACGATATTATATCTATTCCATTTTTAAAAAAAGAAATAGAAAAAAATAATTTTAATCAAGAAATATTAGAACAAGTTTCTATTCGTATTAAATATAAAGGATATCTACATAGAGAAAAAGAAAATGCAAAAAAATTGTCAAAACTTGAAAATATTAAAATACCAAAAAATTTTAATTATAAAAAAATCAAATCTTTATCTATAGAAGCTATAGAAAAATTAATTTTTTATCGTCCAGTATCTTTAGCTCAAGCATCAAGGATTAGTGGAGTATCTCCTTCTGATTTAAGTATTTTATTAATAAATATTGGGCGTTAACGATTTTTTTCAAAAATGATAAACAAATCTTCATTATCTTTTTTCATATAAAATTTTTCTCTTGCTAATTTTTCAAGATATTTATAATCTGTATTAATTTTTTTTAAATGATTTACTTCTAAAGAAATTTTTTTTTTCAAAAAATCTCTATATAAAATCATTTTTTCTATATTTTTTTTAAATTTCCAATGTAATAATAAAGAATTGGTATCAAAAAAAGACATCCAAATTAGAAAAAATAAACTAATAAAAAAATATTTATTATGAAATATTTTTTTTATTATAAACAATTTTATTTCTTTTTTTTTCATATTTACAGTTTTTTATCATATAAAAACCTATAGTGATTATCCAGTATATACTAAAAAAAGATAAAAAAATAATACACCAAAAACCAGATAGCATTATCAATATGAAAATTAAAAATCCTATAAATTTCATTATCATAAAAAATCATGATTAAATTAGATAAAAATTATAATTTTTTTTATAAAGTTTACTAATTTCGTAAAAAAAAATTATAATAATGAATTTTAGAATAGAAAAAGATTCTTTAGGAGAAGTTAAAGTCCCTTTTGATAAATATTGGGGCGCACAAACTGAAAGATCAAGAAATAATTTTAAAATTGGATTATCAGGATCTATGCCTATAGAAATTATACATGCTTTAGCTATTTTAAAAAAATCAGCGGCATATGCTAATTTTAAATTAGGTCTTTTATCTGAAAAAAAAAAAAAATTAATTTCTTTAGTATGTGAAGAAATTATACAAGGAAAATTAAATGATCAATTTCCTTTAGTCATATGGCAAACAGGATCAGGGACTCATTCGAATATGAATGTTAATGAAGTAATTTCTAATAGATCTCAAATATTAATGGGGAAAGTACTTGGGAAACATAAATTGTTTCTACATCCTAATGATGATGTAAACATGTCACAATCTTCTAATGATACTTATTCTACCGCAATGAATATTTCTGCTTATAAAAAATTAATAGAAGAAACTATTCCTTCTATAAAAAGATTACGAAATATTTTTAAAAAAAAAATGATTTCATTTAAAAATATAATTAAAATAGGAAGAACTCATCTGATGGATGCTGTCCCTATAACTTTAGGACAAGAATTTTCTGGATATGTTTCTCAAATAGATCATGGATTAAAATCAATTTTAAATACTTTAGATCATCTTTCTGAATTACCTATTGGAGGAACAGCTGTAGGAACTGGATTAAATGCTCCTAAAGGATATGATAAAATTGTGGTGGATTATATATGTAAATATACTGGATTTCCATTTAAAATATCGGATAACAAATTTGAATCTTTAGCATCTCATGATGCTATTGTAGAAGCTCATGGAGCTTTAAAACAAATAGCTGTATCTTTAATGAAAATATCTAATGATATTCGTTTTTTATCTTCAGGGCCTCGTTCTGGAATAGGAGAAATTTATATTCCTGAAAATGAACCAGGATCTTCTATTATGCCTGGAAAAATTAATCCTACACAATGTGAAGCTCTTATGATGGTATGTACACAAATTATAGGAAATGATTTAATTATATCTATAGCAGGGTCTTCTGGAAATTATGAATTAAATGTATCTAAACCATTAATAGCTTATAATTTTTTACAATCTTCACAACTATTATCTGATGCTTGTATTTCTTTTTCTAATTTATGTGTAAAAGGGATTACACCAAATTATCCTAGAATTAAAGAATTATTAGATAAATCTTTAATGTTGATTACAGCATTGAATACTCATATTGGATATGAAAAATCCGCAAAAATTGCAAAATGTGCATATTATAATAATACTACTTTAAAAGAGGAAGCAATTCGGTTAGGATATTTAACTATTGATGAATTTAATCAATTAATAAAACCTGAAAAAATGATATAAATTAAGATAAAAATAATTTTTTTACATTTAAATTAATAATTTCTGATATTTTTTTTTCAGAAATAGAATAAATTTTAGAAAGTTTTTTCAAAATAATTTTTATATAAATAGGTTCATTTCTTTTTCCTCGAAAAGGATGAGGTGATAAATATGGAGAATCCGTTTCTAATACGATATTTTTTAAATCTATTTTTTTTATAAAAGAACTAATAGGATTTTTTTTAAAAGTGATCATTCCACCAATTCCTAATTTTAATCCAAAATCAATAATTTTTTGTGCTTGTTCTAATGTACCAGAAAAACAATGAAAAATTCCTTTTATTATAAAATTTTTTTCTTTAGATAAAATATTAAAAAGTGGATCAAAAGCTTTTCTACAATGAATAATGATAGGTAAATTTGTATTTTTAACCCATTGAATTTGATGTTTCAAAACATATTCTTGTTCAAAAAAAAATTTTTTTTCTAAATGTAAATCCATTCCTATTTCTCCTATAGCTGAAAAAGAATGTTTATGAAACCATTTTTCAATATTTTTTAATTCTTTTTTAAAATTATATGGATGAACTTTACTAGGATGTAGTCCTATCATAGAAAAACATATATTTGGATATTTTTTTTCTAATTTTACAATTTTAGTAATTGTAGAATGATCTATAGAAGGGAGATAAAATTTATCTATTCCATTATGAATAGCTTTTTTTATAATAAAATCTCGATCATCATCAAATTGTTTCATATACAAATGTGTATGAGTATCCGTAATTTTCATATAAAATTATTATTAGTTTTTTTTAAATTAAACATTTTTATATTATGAAAGCTTATATATTTCCTGGACAAGGATCTCAATTTGTTGGAATGGGAAAAGATTTATTTCATTCATCTCATTTAGCAAAAAAAAAATTTAAATTATCAGATGATATTCTAGGTTTTAAAATAACAAAAATTATGTTTGAAGGACCTCAAGAAATTTTAAAAAATACTTTATATACACAACTGGCTATTTATATTTATTCTGTTATAAAAACTAAAATATTAAATAATTTTAATCCAGATATGGTAGCTGGACATTCTCTTGGTGAATTTTCTGCATTAGCTTCTATTGGAGTTTTTTCTTTTGAAGAAGGGTTAATATTAGTAAATAAAAGAGCATATATGATGCAAAAAATTTGTCAATCAATATCTGGAGGAATGGCTGTAATATTAGGTTTAGAAGATCATATTATTGAGGAAGTTTGTAAAAAAGATAAAGGAATTATTGTTCCTGCTAATTATAATAGTCCTGGACAATTAGTAATTTCTGGAGAAAAAAAAGCTTTACAAAGAGTTTGTTTGTCTTTAAAAAAAAAAGGAGCAAAAAAAATATTAATTTTACCTGTTAATGGAGCTTTTCATTCTCCTATTATGTCGACAGTACAAAAAAAATTAGAAAAAATTATACAAAAAATTTCTTTTAAAAATTCTAAATGTCCAATATATCAAAATGTAAATGCTCAACCAGTGACAAAATATCATGAAATAAAAAAAAATCTTATAGAACAATTAACTTCTCCTGTAAAATGGAAACAATCTATTAAAAATATGATTGATGATGGAGCTATTACTTTTAATGAAATAGGACCAGGAAATATTTTACAAGGACTTATGAAAAAAATTTATAAAAATGCATAAAAATCAATATTTTTATAGTCATGGTAAATTATTATTAACAGGAGAATATTTGATTTTAAATGGTGCTAAGGGTTTAGCTTTACCAACAGTTAAAGGACAATCAATGACTATTTTTTTTGGTAATGAAAAAAAATATAATAAATTATACTGGAACAGTATAAATGAAATTAATCAATCTTGGTTTCAAGGAATCTTTAAACTTCCTACTTTAGATATTTGTTATGAAACAGAAATAAAAATAGCTCTTAAATTAAAAATTTTATTATTAAAATTTCAAAAAATAAAAAAAAATTTTCTTAAAAATTCATTTGGAATATATGTAAAAACAAAATTGGATTTTCCTATTAATTGGGGTTTAGGAAGTAGTTCAACTTTAATTAATAATATTGCCAAATGGGCGAAAATTAATCCTTATCAATTATTATTAGATAAAATTTTTTTAGGAAGTGGATATGATATTGCTTGTGGATATCAAAAACAAGCAATCATCTACAGTTTAAAAAATAATAAACCTTTTATTTTTCCTATATATTTTAATCCTCCATTTAAAAATAAACTTTTTTTTCTACATTTAAATAAAAAAAAAAATACTAAGGAAGGAATACAATTTTTTCGTTTTAAAAATAAAATTGTTAATCAAAAAAATATAAATTTAATATCTTCTATTACTAATCAAATTACGTTATGTAACACGTTGAAAGAATTTGAAATATTATTATTCAAACATGAAAAAATTATATCCGAAATATTAGATATTCCAACTATAAAAGAAAAATATTTTCCAGATTATTTAGGACTAGTAAAAAGTTTAGGAACTTGGGGGGGGGATTTTGTTTTAATAAGTTATAGAGAGGGAATGAATAAATATTTTGCAAAAAAAGGATTTGATACCCTGATATCTTTTGATAAAATGATTTTGTATCAAAATTAAATAATTATTTATATTTCTTAATTTAATTAAATTATTATGTGTAAAATTATAAATTTAGATATTAATGGATACAATTATAAATTACCTGTAGTATCTGGAACTTTTTATGAAAAAGCTATTAATATATCTAAACTTAGAGAAAATACAGGATTAATTACTTTTGATCCAGGATTAAAAAATACAGGACTTTCAAAAAGTTCTATCAGTTTTATAGATGGAGAGAAAGGAATTTTATTATATAGAGGATATCCTATTGAACAAATTATTAATAAATGTTCATTTGTAGAAACGAGTTATCTCCTTTTAAATGGAGAATTACCTAATTCTAAACAATTAGAATCTTTTTCTAATCAAATAAAAGAATTTCATTATATGAATCAGGAAATATATCAAATTTTTGATAAAATTCCTGATTTTTATCATCCAATGGGAATTTTATCCTCTTTCACATGTATACTTACTGCATTTATAAAAAATAAATATTTAAAAGAACAAGATATGTATCTTCATCTTTTAGCAAAACTTCCTATATTAGCTGCTTTAACGTATAGAAAAAAAGTCGGATTACCCCCATCTCATGTAGATAAAAATTTATCTTATACTTCTAATATTTTAAAAATGTTTTTTTCTTTTCCTAAAAAATATTATGAAACAAATCCTATTATAACAGACGCTTTAGATAAACTTTTAATTTTACATGCAGATCATGAACAAAATTGTTCTACGACAACAGTTCGTTTATTAAGTTCCGCACATGCAGGACTTTTTTCATCTGTATCTGCAGGAATTAGTGCTCTTTGGGGAAGATTACATGGAGGAGCTAATCAAGCTGTAATAGAAATGTTAGAAAATATTTTAAAAAGTGGTGGAAATATTCAAAAATGGATAGAAAAAGCAAAAAATAAAAAAGATCCGTTTAGATTAATGGGTTTTGGACATAGAATTTATAAAAATTTTGATCCTAGAGCTAGGATAATAAAAAAAGTAGCTCAAAAAATAATCAGTCAATTAGATATGGATAATCCTATTTTAAAATTAGCAAATGAACTTGAAGAAGTAGCGATTCAAGATTCCTATTTTAAAGAAAAAAAATTATATCCTAATATAGATTTTTATTCTGGAATTATTTATCAAGCTATTGGAATACCAAAAGATATGTTTACCGTTATGTTCGCTTTAGGTAGATTACCTGGTTGGATGGCACATTGGAAAGAAATGAGATTAAATAGAGATCCTATAGGTAGGCCTAGACAAATTTACATAGGATATAAAAAAAGAAATATAGTTGAATGTGTGGACGAAGGGATTTGAACCCTTATGCCATAGGCATCAGATCCTAAGTCTGACGTGTATACCAATTCCACCACGCCCACCTTCCTTACTACTACATTAGAAAATGTAATTTTTTTTTATTACTTCATTTGAATAAATATTTTAATAATTTTATCCATTTTAAAATAAAAAAAGATTTTTATAAAAAAAATTACTTTAATAAAAAATATAGTCCCTAACATAAAATTTTTTATTTTTTTTTCTTATGCCTATTTTTTCTATTTCTTTTTTTTCTTTTATGGGTAGCTATTTTTCGTCTTTTTCTTTTTTTTCCGTTTGGCATAATTTATATTTTACGATTGATGATTTTTAATAGGAACGTTTTTTTTTACCAATTCAGTAAAAGATTTTGCAGGTTTAAATGCTGGGATATTATGCGCAGGAATTATAATAGACCTCTCCTGTGAGATATGACGTCCAATTTTTTTTTCTCGATATTTAATAATAAAAGATCCAAAACCTCTTAAATAAACATTTTTTCCTGATGTCAGGCTTTGTTTAATTTTTTGCATAAATATTTCTATTACCTTTTTTGTTTTAATTCTTTCAGATCCAATTTCTGATATGATTTCTGTTATTATATCTGCTTTTGTCATGTTAAATCATTATATCAAATAACAAAATTAGGTTTTTTAAATATACCAATTTTTTATAAAATTGTTGAAAAATTAAATATATATGGTTTTTTCTAAAAATATTATTAGTTGGTATAAAATTAATCATCGAAAACTTCCTTGGAGAGAAACTAAAAATCCATATTATATATTAGTTTCGGAATTTATGTTACAGCAAACTAAAGTTTGTAAAACTATTAAATATTATTATAATTTTATAAAAAAATTTCCAAGTTTAGAAAAACTTGCTAAATCTAAAGAAAAAGATATTTTAAAAGAATGGGAAGGTTTAGGATATTATGAAAGAGCTATTAATTTACATTCTTTTTCTAAAAGATTAAAAGAAAAATCAATTATTTTTCCCAAAAAATATAAAGAATTAATTTTATATAAAGGAATAGGCCCATATACTGGGGCCGCTATAGCCTCTATATGTTTTAACGAAGTTATTCCAGCGATAGATGTAAATGTTATTAGAGTAATTTCTAGATATTTAGGAATTTATACAAATATTAGATCTAATGTAACTAAAAATATATTAAAAATTTTTCTTTTAAAAATCATTGATAAAAACCATCCAGGAATATTTAATCAAGCTATTATGGATTTAGGAGCAATATTATGTACTACAAAAAAAACTAAATGTTTTTTTTGTCCATTAAAAACATCGTGTTTTTCATTTAAAAATGGCACTGTTTATAAATTTCCTATAAAAAATAATATAATAACAAAAAAAAATAGATTTTTTTATTATATTTTTATAAATGATCAATATAAAAATATTTGTATACATAAAAGATATAAAAAAGATATATGGAAAGGACTTTATGATTTTCCTTTAATAGAATATAATAAAAAATTAACATTTCAAAAAATAAAAGAAAATTTTTATAAAAAATTTAGAGTAAAAATTAATACTATACTTTATCAAAAAAAACATCAATTAACTCATCAAAATTTATATATTCAATTTTTAAATTGTGAAATTTTAAAAAAAAATAAAAAAAAATATTTTAAAAATTATTTTTTTATTTCATATAAAAAAATAAAAGAATATCCTTTTCCTAGTCCTATTGTATTTTTTTTAAAAAAAATGATTTAGTTTTTTTTATCTTTGAAAAAAAAGAAAAAATATTCCTTAATCAGGATTATTTATTTTGATCAATTTTCATTAAAATTAAATCTATTGAAAAAAGAATCTTCGACGAATATTTTTTTAGAAAATACTTTTTATATCCCATATATACCAATAATATTTTATTTTACCTTAATAATAATTTTATTATTATTTTCTGCCTTTATATCTGGATCAGAAACGGCTTTTTTTTGTCTTGAAAAAAAAACTCTTGATAAAGAAATTAAAAAAAATCCATTAAAAGGAGATAGAATTTTTAATATTCTTAAAAATAAAAAAAAACTTTTAGCTACTATATTAATATCTAATAATTTTGCAAATATTGGTATTGTTATATTAAGTTCTTATTTAATTACGGAGTATTTACAAAAATATTTTTTTAAAATATCTATTCCTATTCATTTTCTTTTAGAAGTAGTTTTTTTAACTTTTATTTTACTTTTATTTGGAGAAATTATTCCAAAAATATATGCGAGTAAAAATAATTTTATTTTTGCTGTTTTTATGTCAAAGACATTAATTTTTTTAAATAAAATATTAAATCCTATAAGTAAAATAATGATTTTAATTTCTAGATTTGTCGAAAAAAAAATTCAAAAAAAAAAAAGATATATATCTGTTAATCAACTTTCAAAAGCATTAAAAATTGCATCTTATCATAAAAAAAATATAAAAGAATGTCAATTCTTACAAAGAATTGTAGATTTTGGAAATACAGAGATACATCAAATTATGACTCCAAGAATAGATATGTTTGCTTTAAGTAATAATATTATATTTCCTAATCTTTTAGATTTAGTTTGTAATAAAGGATATTCTAGAATACCTATATATAAAGAAAGTATTGATGATATAGAAGGAGTTTTATTTGCTAAAGATCTTCTTCCATTTATACATAAAAAAGAATTTCAATGGAAGACCCTCCTTCATTTTCCTTTTTTTGTTCCAGGAAATAAAAAAATAGATGATCTTTTAAATGATTTTAAAAAAAGAAAAATTCATTTAGCTATTGTCGTAGATGAATATGGAGGAACTTGTGGTTTAATTACTCTTGAAGATATTATTGAAGAAATAGTAGGAGATATTATAGATGAATTTGATAAAGAAGATATATTTTATTCTAAATTTAATAAAAATCATTATTTATTTGATGGAAAAACGTCTTTAATTAATTTTTATCGTATTATGAAAATTAAAGAAGAAATTTTTTTTGAAAAAAAAAAGGGATATGCAGATACTTTAGGAGGTTTTATTATGGAAATAAATAAAGAATTTCCAAAAAAACAACAAAAAATTAATTTTTTAAATTATTCCTTTATTATCAAAAGTATAGATAATAAAAGAATTAAAAGTATAGAGGTTATAAGACAAAAACCAAAATAATTTAGATAAAATTTTAATATGAATAATAATTATTTTTTTAAAAAAAAAAAAATTATACTTTTTTTTATTATTACAATTTTTATAATAATAGGAATTTATTTTTTTTATAAAAAAATTTTTTTATCTTCTTCAGAAGAAAAAGCTTTAAAAGAATTAATTTACGCCCAAAAATATCTTTCACAAGGGGTTATAGATAAAGCTATTAATAATAAAAAAAAATATAAAAATACTTATTTAGGTTTTTCTGGTATTATTACCAAATATCCTTATACAAAAGCAGGAAATATTGCCAAATTTTATGCAAGTATTTGTTATTATAAATTAGGAAATTACAAAGAATCCATAAAAATAATGAATACTTTTTATGCAAAAGATGAAATTTTATCTTCTATAAAATATGGGATTATTGGAGATTCTTTAACACAAATGAATAATAAAAAAGAAGCTTTAAAGAATTATTTAAAAGCAGCGAATATAAAAGAAAACGAAATTACTACACCACTTTATTATTATAAAGCCGCTTTATTAGCTTTTTATTTAAAAAAATATCAAGATTCTAAATTTTTTTTTAAAAAAATAAAAAAAAAATATCCTCTTTTTTTATATAAAGATAATGTAGATAAATATTTAATGTTTATTGAAAATAAATTATAAAATACAAATTTTCATTTTAAATATATTTGTAATATAATATAAAAAAATATAAATACAATTTTATATTTTTAATCATCATATTTTGATATCTATTCGATTAAAAATTCATAAAAAATTTTTTTATATACGAATTATTAAAAAATATATCAAAAAAAAATTATGACAGATTATATTCAATTATTACCTCAACAAGTAATTAATAAAATTGCTGCTGGGGAAGTTATACTACGTCCATCTTCTGTATTAAAAGAACTTTTAGAAAATTCTATAGATGCCAAATCAAATAAAATTGATATTTTTATTCAAGATTCAGGAAAAACTTTAATTCAATTAATAGATAATGGATCCGGAATGAGTTATAATGATGCAAAAATTAGTTTTCAACGATATACAACTTCAAAAATAAAAACTAATGAAGATATTTTTAAAATTAACACAAAGGGTTTTAGAGGAGAAGCTTTATCTTCAATTTCTATTATTTCTCAATTAGAAATACAAACTAAAAATAAAGAAAATAAAATTGGAATACACCTTTTTATAGAAGATGGAAAAATAAAAAAAAAAATACCTATTAATATGCTTAAAGGTACTAGAATTTCTGTCAAAAATATTTTTTATAAAATACCTGCTAGAAGACGTTTTTTAAAATCTTCTATAATAGAATTTCAACATATTATTAATGAATTTTATAAAATAATTTTAGCTCATAGAAATATTATTTATCGATTATATCATAATAATAAAATTATTTTTAATTTAAAAAAGGCATCTTTAAAAGAAAGAATTAAAGAAATTTTTCATAAAAAAAATAAAAAATTAATACCTTTTTTTATAAAAGAAAAAAAAATTTTTATAAAAGGTTTTATTAGCAAACCAGATACTTCTTTAAAAAAAGGAGATCAATTTTTATTTGTCAATAAAAGATGTATAAACCATATAATAATACATAAAAATATTATTCATTCTTATGATGGAATTTTAAAAAATTTAAAAACAGTTTCTTATTTTATTTTTATTTATATAAACACAAAATTAGTAAATTATAATATTCATCCTTCTAAAATAGAAATTCAATTGGAGTTGGAAGAAGAAGAAAATATTTGTTCTTTAATTAAAAAAGAATTAAAAAAAATATTATGTGATCAATATGAAATTAAAAAAGAAGATTTATTTAATAATTCTTTTCAGACAAAGGATTCCTTTTTATTAAAAAATCCTTTAGATGAATTTTCTTATAAAGAAAAAGTAATTCAATTAGAAAATTGGTTTGATAAAACGAAAAAATATAATAATATTATTGATCATCATTTAATAAATCAATTATCTCATTATATAATAAATGAAACATATATCAAAACTTTTCAAATAATTAAAAAATATATAATATTTTCATGGGAAAATGAATATATAATATTTTTAGATCAAAATAGAGCTCATCAAAATATTTTATTTGAATTTTTTTTAAAAAAAAAATTAATTAGTCAACCATTTCTTTTTCCAATTGAAATAAAACTTTTAAAAAATGAATTAATTTCATTAAAAAATATTCAATATGAATTAATTAAAATTGGTTTTTATTTTTATTTTAATAATCAATCTGTATATTTATATTCTATTCCTGAAAAAATAAAACAAAATATTTTGATAGAAATTATTAAAAATATTTTAAAATATAATTTTATTAAAGGAGAAACTAAAAATAAAAATAAACTTATTCAATCTATATCTCAATCAGCTGCTATAAAATATGGGAGTACATTAAATTCAAATCAAATGATATGCTTAATGAAAGATTTTTTTTCCTGTAAAAATATCAATTATACTTATTCAGGATATCCTATATTTTTTGTGTTTAAAAAAAAATTTTTTATAAGTGAATTTTTATAATTTTAATTCAGATGCTGTAAAACATTTAATTAGTATAAATATCCTTGTATATACAGCTACTTTTGTTTTTTCACAATATAAAATAGAAAGTCTTTTTTCTTTATATCATCCCTTAGATGATAGATTTGAAATCTATCAGATTTTTACTCATATGTTTATACATTCCAAATATCTTTTTTTACATATTGTTTTTAATATGTTAGCTTTATTTATGTTTGGAGGGAAAATAGAAACTTTATTAGGAATAAAAAAATTCTTAATAATATATTTTTTATCAGGTATTTTTTCTGCATTATTACAATTAATATTCAATACCAGTATCCTTTATTATTTTCTTCATACATTAGATCTTTCACAATTGAAAAAAATATTTAATAATTTAAATCAAGAAGAACGTTATTATTTGTATAATTCTATATATTCTCCTATGATGGGTGCTTCTGGAGCAGTAAGTGGAATAGTAGGAGCTTTTGCTAGATGTTTTCCAAATAATAAAATATTCATTTTGCCATTTCCTTTTCCAATTGCTGTACGAAAAGCTCTTTTCATTTTTATTTTAGGAAGTTTTATTTCAGCTATTTGTAATTTAGCACCAGAAGTAGCACACTTTGCTCATATTGGAGGAATATTATCTGGATATTTAATAGGATGTTTTTTTATAAAAAAAGAAAACGAAAAAAATTATTAATAATACTTATTTTTTTTTACATAAGAAAAAACAAAATAAGAAAAAATATATATAAATAGAAATATTAAAACAAAGAATAAATAAGATTTTTGATCTATAGTTGTCATAATTCTATTCCAACGAAATTTCCAATGAAAAAAATTTAAAGGATTTTTTATATCCCAATTTATACTCATCCATATAAATATGGGTTTTCCTACTATATGATCTTCTGGAACTAACCCCCAATAACGAGAATCATAAGAATTATGTCTATTATCCCCTAACATAAAATAATAATTATTTTTTATTTTATATTTTTTTTTATTTTTAATAAAAAAATCTTTTTTATTATTTTCATATATAATAATATCAGAATAAATATGTAAATTTTTTGAATTTAATTCAATTATATCTCCTTTTTTCGGAATATATAATGAACCAAAATTATCTCTATTCCAATTCAAATAATTTGAAAAAATAGAATCTTCTTTAAAAAATTTTGGTAAAATATATTTTTTAATAAAAACTATATTATCAAATAAATTTTTTATATCAAAAACTTGTTTTTCTGTTAACATCATTTGATAAAAATATTCATTATATTTTTCTCCTATAATTTCAATATCTTTAATATTCATATGATCCTTAATAAATTCTATATTCAATGGAATATTTTTTGTTTTTACAAAATAAACTTGTTTTGTTTTTATTGAATTTATTTCTTTCTTATTATTTATAAAAACAATACCATTTTTAATATAAATATTATCTCCAGGTAATCCTATACAACGTTTAATATAATTATCTTTTTTATCTATTACTTTATGATTAAAATCTTTAGGAAAATTAAACACAACAATATCATTTCTTCGTATTGATTGTATAGTAGGAAAACGAAAATAAGGCCATTGAATAGAAGAAATATAAGATTTACATTTTCCAAAAATGGTATTATGTGTAAATGGAATAGAAATAGGAGTTATAGGTAAACGTAATCCATAATGAATTTTACTAACTAAGATAAAATCACCTACTAATAAAGTTTCCTCCATAGAAGAGGTAGGAAGTGCAAAAGGTTGAATAATATAAGTATGAGTAATAAAAGAAAGAATTATATAAAATAAAATATTGTCTCCTGTTTCTTTTTTTATTTTTTTATTCAATAATTCAATATTATTAGAATAATTAATATAATATATATATATTCCTATAGATAAAAAAAATAAAAAAAAATCTTTATTTTTTGTTTTACCAAAAAAATAAAGTAAATCTATACATAAACTACAAAACAAAAAAATACTAGTTATTGGAAAAACTAAAAATAAAATCCACCAAATAGGTTTTTTATGAATTTTTAAAATTAAAAAAATATTATAAATAGGAATTATAGATTTATAAAAAGAAATTCCTAATTTTTTATACAATCTCCATGTTCCTAATATATAAATACAATGTTCTATACATAAAAAAATACTACTAAAAAAAAATATGAATACATATAAATTATTTTTTTTTATATTAAAACCCTAATACTTCTTTCATAGAAAAAATACCTTTTTTATTTTTAATCCATTCTGCAGCAATTATAGCACCAAAAGCAAAACCTTCTCTATTATGAGCTTTATGTTTAATTTGAATATCCTCTATTTTAGATTGATACATAACTTTATGTATTCCTATTACGTTTTCTAATCTTTTAGACAAAATTAAAATTTGATTATTTTTTTTTTTATCTAAAATCCAATTTTTTTTCATTTTATTATGGATAATATCTTTTGCTAAAGATAAAGCAGTTCCACTAGGTTTATCTATTTTTTTTGTATGATGTATTTCTTCAATCATAACTTCATAATTTATAGAATATGGAAATAATAATTTTGATAAAATATTATTAATTTCATAAAAAATATTCATTCCTATACTAAAATTAGAAGAATATAAAAAAGTTCCATTTTTTTTTATACAAATTTTTTTTATAAGAGGAATTTTTTCTATCCATCCTGTTGTTCCAGATACTATTGGAATATTATTTTCTAAACAAATTTTAATATTTTGAAAAGCAGAATTAGGATGACTAAATTCTAATGCTACATCTATTTTTTTTTTAAAAAAAAAAGTATTAGGAGTTTCACTAGAACAAAAAATAATTTGATGATTTCTATTTTTAGCTATTTTTTCTATAGATTTCCCCATTTTTCCATATCCTATTATTGCGATATTCATATTTTTATCAATTTTATAAATAAAATTTTTTCAAATATAATGATAATTAAATTTTCATTTTTTTTATTTAATTTTGATGAAAATAATTATTTTTTTTTAGCCCACGTGGTGAAATTGGAAAACACGCTACTTTGAGGGGGTAGTATCCGTTTAGGATTTACTGGTTCGAGCCCAGTCGTGGGTACAAAAATTATATTAATACACGAAATAAATCTGTATTTTTATTAATATACTGAAAATGTACTTTATATTTTTTCATTCTTGCTAATAATCCTGACAATTCTTTTTTATCGGATAATTCTATTCCTATAATAGCTGGACCTTCTTCTTTAGAAGTTTTTTTATAATATTCAAAATAGGTAATATCATCCTTTGTTCCTAAAATATTATTAACAAATTCTTTTAATGATCCAGCTCTTTGTGGAAATTTTACAATAAAATAATGTTTTTTTTCTTCATATAATAGTGATCTTTCTCGTATTTCTTCTGTTCTAGTAATATCATTATTCCCCCCACTTAATATACAAACAATAGTTTTTCCTTTTATTTTTTTAGAATAAAAATCTAATGCAGATATAGAGAGTGCTCCTGCTGGTTCTGCAACAATAGCTTCTAAATTATATAAATCTAAAATAGTCGTACATACCTTCCCTTCTGGGACTATTTGTATATCATGTAACACCTTATTACAGATATCAAAATTTAATTTTCCTACTTTTTTTACTGAAGCACCATCTATAAACCTATCGATTTTTTTTAATTCTATTACTTTTCCTTTTTTTAAAGAATAACTCATAGATGGAGCCCCTTCAGGTTCTACCCCTATAATTTTTGTATTAGGACTAAATTGTTGAAAATGACTCCCTACTCCTGAAGCTAACCCTCCTCCTCCAATAGGAATAAATATATAATCTATTTTATGTTTATATTGTTTTAAAATTTCTAATCCAACAGTTGCTTGTCCTTCAATAATTTTTATATCATCAAAAGGATGAATAAAAATTTTTTTATTTTTTTTACAATCTTTTATAGCTTCATAACTAACAGCATCAAAAGTATCTCCAATAAGATTAATTTTAACATATTGTTTCCCAAACATTTTCACTCTTTCTACTTTTTGTTTAGGAGTGGTACTTGGCATATAAATTTTTCCTGATAATTTTAATAGCTGACAGGAGTAAGCTACTCCTTGTGCATGATTCCCTGCACTAGCACAAACTATTCCATTTTTTAATTCTTGATGAGTTAAATTTTTTATTTTATTATATGCCCCTCTAATTTTATATGACCGTATAATTTGTAAATCTTCTCTTTTTAGATAAACTTTAGCTTTATATTTTTCTGATAAAAGATTATTTATATGTAATGGAGTTTCATAAATAATATTTTTTAATAAATTTTTAGCCGTTTTTACTTCTTTATAAGAAGGAAAATGAATTTTATTTTTTTTTAATATTGTCAAAATAAAAAAATTTTTTTAAAGAAGTATAACTAATAATTATGATTATTTTTTTTTCTTATTTTCTGGTCTTAAACTTCTAATAATATTCCCAACTTTCCATAATTCACTTTCTCTAAGATTTTTTAATTCTTTTTTTAATTGTAATCTATAATCATCACGACTATTAGATTTTATAATTTTTTTTGCTTCATTCCCTGATAATACTTCATGATATAATTCTTTAAATACTGGTAAAGTAGCTTCTTTAAATTTATTACACCAATCTAAAGCTCCTCTTTGTGCCGTAGTGGAACAATTAGAAAACATCCAATCCATTCCTTTTTCTGAAACTAATGGCATAAGACTTTGAGTAAGTTCTTCGACTGTTTCATTAAAAGATTCTGAAGGAGAATGACCTTTTTCTCTTAAAATTTGATATTGTGCAGAAAAAATACCTTGTATCGCCCCCATTAAGGTCCCTCTTTCTCCTACTAAATCAGAATAAACTTCATTTTTAAAATTAGTTTTAAATAAATATCCAGATCCAATTCCTATTCCTATAGAAAGAGCTTTTTTTAAACTATTTCCACTATAATCTTGATAAATAGCATAACTAGAATTAATACCTTTTTTTTGTTTAAAAAATCTTCTTAAACTAGTTCCTGATCCTTTAGGGGCTACTAAAAAAATATCTATATTTTTAGGTGGGAAAATTTTTGTTTTTTCATTAAAAGTTAATCCAAATCCATGCGAAAAATATAAAGATTTTCCTTTTGTTAAATATTTTTTTAAAGTAGGCCAAAAAGATATTTGACCGGCATCTGATAAAAGATACATAAGGATGGTCCCTCTATTAGAAGCTTCTTCTAAGGTAAAAAGATTTTTTCCTTCTATCCATCCATCTTCCAAAGCTTTATTCCAAGACATCGAATTTTTTCTTTGTCCTACAATGACTGAAAAACCATTATCTTTTAAATTTAAAGATTGACCAGGCCCTTGTACTCCATATCCTAATACAGCAATTATTTCATTATTTAATATTTTCAAAGCCTTATTTAATGGAAATTCTTCTCTAGTAATAATAGTTTCTTCTACAGATCCAAATTTTATTTTCATAACATAATTTATTTAAAATTTAATTTTAATTAAAATGTGGCTAATGGAAAATTGATTTTTTTCCATGAATTTTCTCTAGATGGTTTTGTTATTTTTTTAGAAAAATATACATTGATTATTCCAATTAATTTTTCAATTAATTTTGTAATTTTCATTAATTGTTCTTCAAAACATTCTAAATCAATAATATATTTAAAATTATCAATAGTCTCGTTTTCATAATTAGAAAAATTTATATAATTTATTTTTATGTTTTTACGATTGAATATTATTAATATTCGACTTAATAATCTTATTTGATTTTCCCCTAAAATTATTATTCTGAATTGATCCTTCATAGTATTATGTATTTAAATATATTATGTTAAACGAATTTCATCTACAGATGCTCCTGTAGGGATCATAGGAAAAACATTATTTTCTCGTTCGATAATGATTTCTAATAAAAAAGCTTTTTCTTTTTTTAATGCTTTTTTTACGTATTTTTCTAATTGTTCTCTTTCTTTTACTTTTTCTGCTTCAATATTATAAGCCTCTGCTACTTTTACAAAATTTGGATTTACTAATTCTGTACATGAATAACGTTTTTTAAAAAAAAGTTGTTGCCATTGACGTACCATACCTAAGAAATTATTATTTAATAATATAATTTTTATAGGAATTTTATTTTGTAAAATAGTTCCCATTTCTTGTATAGTCATTTGAATCCCACCATCTCCTACAATACAAATTACTTGTCTTTTTTTAGCTCCTAATTTTGCCCCTATAGAAGCAGGTAAAGCAAATCCCATTGTTCCTAATCCACCGGAAGTTATTTGACTTTTTTTATAAGTAAAATTAAAATATCTTGAAGCGATCATTTGATGTTGCCCTACATCTGTGACAAGAATAGCATTTTTTTTTTTATATTTATTTATCCACTTAATAACTTCCCCCATAGTTATTCCTTTTTTTAAAGGATTAAGATCCTCTTTTATAATAGCTATTTCTTCTTTTTTTCTTAAATTATAAAATTTATCTATCCATTTTGGATAAGTAGATTTTTTTACATAAAAAGTCAATTTTTTTAAAGTAATTTTACAATCTCCTAAAATCGCTATATGACATAATATATTTTTATTAATTTCAGAAGGATCTATTTCTAGATGTATTATTTTCGCTTGTTTAGCATATTTTTTAACATCTCCGGTTACACGATCATCAAAACGCATTCCAATTGCTATCAATAAATCACATTTATTTGTTAAAATATTAGGAGCATAATTGCCATGCATTCCTAACATTCCTACATATAAACGATGATGACTTTCTAAAGCCCCCAATCCTAAAAGTGTACTAGCTACTGGAATTCCAGTTTTTTTTATAAATTTTTTAAATTCTTCTTCTGCTTTAGCTAAAATGACTCCTTGTCCTACTAAAATTAAAGGTTTTATAGATAAATTTATTAAATTTGCAGCTTGTTTAATTTTATTTTTTTCTATACAAGGATATGGATTAAAATTTTTAACATATTTACAACGTTGATAATGAAATACTGTTTTTTTACATTGAGCATCTTTAGTTATATCTATTAATACTGGTCCTGGTCTTCCTTTTTTAGCTATAAAAAAACCTTTTTGAATGGATTTACAAATATCTTCAGCTTTTAAAACTTGAGTATTCCACTTAGTTACTGGAATTGAAATATCTATAATATTAGTTTCTTGAAAAGCATCTGTTCCTAACAGATGAGAAGATACTTGTCCAGTAATACAAATAATAGGGGTACTATCTATTAATGCATCTGCTAATCCAGTAATTAAATTTGTTGCTCCAGGACCTGATGTAGTAAAACAAACTCCTATTTTTCCAGTAGCTCTAGCATATCCTTGTGCAGCATGTATTGATCCTTGTTCATGACGCATTAGTATATGAGTTAAAACATTTAAATAATTATGTAAAGTATCATAAATAGGCATAATAGCTCCTCCTGGATACCCAAAAATATATTTTACTCCTTCATATAAAAGAGTTTTTATGACTATTTCTGAACCAAATAATAATAATTTTTCCATAAAAAAAATTAAAATTGATCAGTCATGCACCCTTCAGAAGCTGAAGATACTGTTTTCATATATTTATATAGATATCCTCTTTTTATTTTTAATAAAGGAGGAATCCATCCTTTTTTTCTTTTTTTAATTTCCTCTTTTTTTACTTCAAGAGTTATAGTATTATTTTTTCCATCTATTGTTATAATATCTCCATTTTTAATGAAAGCAATTAACCCTCCTGATTGTGCTTCTGGAGTAATGTGTCCTACTACAAATCCATGTGATCCACCTGAAAATCTTCCATCTGTAATGAGAGCAATTTTTTTACCTAATCCTGATCCCATAATATAAGACGTTGGTTTAAGCATTTCAGGCATTCCAGGTCCTCCTATTGGACCAACATATCTAATAACAATTACAGATCCTGGTCTAATTTTTTTATTTAAAATAGCTAAATTAGCTTGTTCTTCTGAATCAAAAACTATTGCTTTCCCACGAAATAAAATTCCTTCTTTTCCAGTAATTTTAGCTATTGAACCTTTTGGAGATATATTCCCATATAAAATTCTAATATGTGCGTTTTTTTTTATAGGATTATTTAAAGGATAAATAATTTTTTGATTAAAATTTATATTAGGAATATTTTTCATATTTTCAGATAAAGTTTTTCCAGTAACGGTTAAACAATCTCCATATAATATTCCTTCATTTAATAAATATTTAATAATTACTGGGATTCCACCAATATGGATATGAATATCTTCCATCAAAAAAATACCACTTGGTTTTAAATTTCCAATAAGAGGTATTTGATTACTAATTTTTTGAAAATCTTTTAGATAAAAAGGAATATCTGCGTATTTAGCAATCGCTAAAAAATGTAAAATTAAATTAGTCGAACCACCTAAACACATAGCCAATTTTATTCCATTTTCTATAGAATTTTTTGTTACAATATCTTTAGGTTTTATATTATTTTCTAATAATTTTTGAATATAATTAGGAATTACTTTACATTCTATTTTTTTATTATTACTTACAGATGGAGAAGAAGAAGAATAAGGAAGCATCATCCCCATAGCTTCTAAAGCACTAGCCATAGTATTTGCTGTATACATTCCACCACAAGCTCCTGGTCCAGGACAAGATTTTTTTATTATATTTTTATATTCTTTTTCAGATATTTGACAGAGATTTTTTTTTCCTAAAGCCTCAAAAGAAGAAACAATATCTAATTTTTTACCATTATAAAATCCAGAAGAAATACTTCCACCATAAACAATAATAGAAGGTCTATTTAATCTAAGTAAAGCCATCATAACTCCTGGAATATTTTTATCACATCCAGGAATAGCTATTACACCATCATAATGGTGTGAATCTATTACGGTTTCTATACTATCTGCTATTAATTCTCTAGAAGGTAGAGAATATCTCATTCCTAATGTCCCCATAGTAATACCATCACTTACACCAATAGTATTAATTTGAAATCCGATTAAATTTTTTTTTTTTTTTATAGAATTTTTAACAATTTTTCCTAATTTATTCAAATGCATATTACAAGGATTTCCCTCATACCAATTACTAATAATTCCTATTTGAGCTTTTTTAAAATCTGATTCTTTCAATCCTGTAGCATAAAGCATAGCATGAGCGGCTGGTAAATTAATTTCTTCTGTTATTTTTTTACTAAAATTATTAATTTTTTTTTTCATGAAATGTTTTATGTAAAAGTCAAAAATATTACTGAATTATATAGTATAGATTTATATAAATAATAATTTTATTAAAATTAAAATTATATAATATGTAAAAATATAAAAAAAAAATATTATATAAAAGCGTTTTTATGTGTTTATATTTAAAATATATTATATTTTAATGAAAAAAAATGAATATTATTCAATAATATAAAAATGATTTAAAATAAAATTTTTTCTTAATTAAGAAATTATTCCTGATCCTATTAATTCTTTATGAAGATACCAAACAGCAAATTGTCCTTCTGTTATAGCACATTGCATTGTTTCAAATTCGATAAATAATCCTGTTTTTATTTTATATAATTTTGCTATTTGTAAGGGTTGTCTATATCTAATTCTACAAAAAACATCCATTTTTTCTCCATTTAAAAGAGAAAGATCTTCTCTAATCCAATGAATGTCTTTTTGATGAATAAATAAAGATTTTTTGTATAAACCTGGATGATTTTTTCCCATTCCTGTATAAACAATATTTTTTTTTATATCAGTATCAATAACAAAAAGAGCTTTTTTATATCCTCCTATTGAAATTCCTTTACGTTGTCCTTTTGTAAAAAAATGAGCTCCTTTATGATATCCTATTATTTTTCCATCTGATTTTTTATATATTTTTTTTTTTGAAAAAAAAAATAATTCATCTTCTTTAGAAAGAAAATTTTTATTTTTTTTATTATATATTAAAGAGTTGGAATCTATAAGAATAATTTCTCCTAATTTTGGTAATATTTTTTTTTGAAGAAATTGAGATAAATTAATTTTTCCCAAAAAACATACCCCTTGAGAATCTTTTTTATTTGCATTAGATAATCCATTTATTGATGCTATTTTACGTACTTGTTTTTTGGTGAATTTTCCTAATGGGAATAGAGATTTTTTTAATTGGAATTGTGTTAATTGACATAAAAAATAGGATTGATCTTTCTTAGAATCTTTTCCAATTAAAAGACGATAAATAATTTTATTATTTTTTAATATAGTTGCTTTATTTACATAATGACCTGTAGCAATAAAATTTGCTCCTAAATTTATTGCTTTTTTTAAAAAAATATTAAATTTTATTTTTTTGTTACATAAAATATCAGGGTTAGGTGTTTTTCCAGATTTATATCCATCAAACATATAATTAATAATATATTTTTTATATTCTTTTTTCATTTCTATGATTTGAAAAGGAATATTTAATTTTTGAGCAACTAAAAGTGCATCTATACTATCTTTTTTCCAAGTATTACATGGAGTATAATGAAAATGAGTATTTTCCCAATTATGCATAAATAAACCAATAACGTTATACCCTTTTTTTTTAAGAATTAATGCAGCGACACTAGAATCTACTCCGCCTGAAAGTCCTACTACTACTACTTTTTTCATAAAAAAATTAAGTATTTCAAAATTTATATGAATAATTCATAATGTTATGAAAACATTTCTCTAACTCTATCAAAAAAAGATTTTTCAAAATTTCCAGGATGAGGAAGAAAATTTTCATTTTCTTTCATTTTTTCGAAAAATTTTTTTTGTTCTGGATTAATTTTTTTTGGAGTCCAAACATTAACATGAATAAAAAGACTTCCATATCCGTATCCTTCAAGATGAGGTAATCCTTTATTTTTTAATCTTAGAGTTTTTCCGGATTGAGTTCCTGGATCTATTTTAATACGAGCTTTTCCATTAATAGTAGGAACTTCTTTCAAAGCTCCTAAAATGGCATCTGGAAAAGAAATATATAAATCATAATGTAAATTACTTCCTTCTCTTTTTAATTGATTATGAGGTAATTCTTTTATTAAAACAATTAAATCTCCAGGAATTCCATTAAATGGAGCTTCATTTCCTTTTCCAGAAATTTTTAATTGAATTCCTTCTGTAAGTCCTGCTGGTATTTTTATATTCACTAATTCTTCTTTTTTAATTAATCCATGTTTATTAGCTCCATAAGGAATATTTTCAATTTTTTTACCAGTACCATAACATATATTACATTGAGAAGTAGTTTGCATTCTACCTAAAATAGTATTCGTTATCCGAGTTCTTTGACCGCTACCATGACAAATATTACAATTTTTAAATCTTACACCATGAGCTATTTTTAATCTTTTTACTTTTACTTTTTTCTCAATGCCTTTAGCTATTTCTTCTAAAGTTAGTTTTACTCTAATTCTTAAATCACTACCTTTAATAGTTGATTGATGTTTGGTAGTTTTTCCAAAACCAAAACTAGAAAAACCTTCACCAAATGCATCAGCAAAAATATCTCCAAAATTGGTAAAAATATCTTCCATATTCATTCCACCAGATCCAGAAGTACTTCCTTTAACACCAGAATGTCCAAATTGGTCATAACGTTGTCTTTTTTCTGGATTACTCAATATTTCATAAGCTTCAGCAGCTTCTTTAAATTTTTCTTCTGCTATTTTTTTATTATCTGGATTTTTATCTGGATGATATTTAATTGCTAATTTTCGATAAGCTTTTTTAATTTCTTCTGAAGAAGCATTTTTAGCAATACCTAATATTTCGTAATAATCTTTTTTAACCATGAAGATAAAAGTTAATTATTTTCCAGTAATAACTTTAGCATGTCGTATAACTTTTTCATTAATAATATATCCAGGTTCTATAATTTCTATGATTTTTCCTTTTAAATTTTCTTTTATAACTGGAATTTGTGTAATAGCTTCATGAAAATCAGTATTAAAATCATCTCCTTTTTTAATTTGTATTTTATTTAATCCTTTTTTCTTTAAAATTTTAATAAATTTTTCTTGTATTAAAGAAATACCTTGAATAATAAATTCATCTTTTGTTTTTTTCAACTCTTTTAATCCTCGTTCAAAATCATCTAAAATTGGTATAAAATCTGTAATTATTTGTTGATGAATAATAGTAAAAAGATCCAATCTTTCTTTTTGAATCCGCTTTTTATAATTTTCAAATTCTGCAAAAATACGTAAAAATTTATTTTTTTCTTTTTCTAATTGATCTTTAATTATGTCGATCTTTGGTTTATCTATTTCTTCCTGACAACAAGAAGATTTTTTTTTATCTATTTCTTCTTTATCTATTTCTTCCTGACAACAAGAAGATTTTTTTTTATCTATTTCTTCTTTATCTATTTCTTCTTGACAACAAGAAGATTTTTTTTTATCTATTTCTTCTTGACAACAAAAAGATTCTTCTTTATCTATTTCTTCTTGACAACAAGAAGATTCTTTTTTATCTATTTCTTCTTGATAACAAGAAGATTCTTTTTCGTTTTTTATTTTAGTATTTTTTTTAAAATTTATCATAAAACAAATTTTTATAAAATGATAAAATTGCAAAATATTTGCCATATAATATAATTATGTCATTATGACATATTATATTCATATTAATTTTANTTTATCTATTTCTTCCTGACAACAAGAAGATTTTTTTTTATCTATTTCTTCTTTATCTATTTCTTCCTGACAACAAGAAGATTTTTTTTTATCTATTTCTTCTTTATCTATTTCTTCCTGACAACAAGAAGATTTTTTTTTATCTATTTCTTCTTTATCTATTTCTTCCTGACAACAAGAAGATTTTTTTTTATCTATTTCTTCTTTATCTATTTCTTCCTGACAACAAGAAGATTTTTTTTTATCTATTTCTTCTTTATCTATTTCTTCCTGACAACAAGAAGATTTTTTTTTATCTATTTCTTCTTTATCTATTTCTTCCTGACAACAAGAAGATTTTTTTTTATCTATTTCTTCTTTATCTATTTCTTCTTGACAACAAGAAGATTTTTTTTTATCTATTTCTTCTTGACAACAAAAAGATTCTTCTTTATCTATTTCTTCTTGACAACAAGAAGATTCTTTTTTATCTATTTCTTCTTGATAACAAGAAGATTCTTTTTCGTTTTTTATTTTAGTATTTTTTTTAAAATTTATCATAAAACAAATTTTTATAAAATGATAAAATTGCAAAATATTTGCCATATAATATAATTATGTCATTATGACATATTATATTCATATTAATTTTAAAGATTTTCGAATATATTGTAATCTTTTATTAGCTATATCTTTGGCTTTTTTAGCACCTAAAAAAAGAATACGATCTAATAAAGATTTATTTTCAATAAAAGAAAAAAATTTTTTTCTTTCTACATAAAATTTTTTTATAATTTCTTCATATAAAGCTTTTTTTGCTTCTAAATATCCATATTTTCCTTGCAAATATTTTTTTTTCATATTTTCTACCCTATCTATAGGGGCTATTAATTTATATAAAGACATAATAGAATCATTATATGGATTTTTTTTTTCATAATAAGATTTATTATCTGTATGTATACTCATAATTTGTTTTTTCAAAATTTCATCTGAAGTAAAAATATTAATCCAATTTTTTTTAGATTTACTCATTTTTTTTCCATCTATTCCTGTAATTGACATAGTATCTTTTTTCATAAAAGCTTTAGGTAATAAAAATAATTTTTTTCCTATTTTTTTATTGAAACGATTAGCAATATTACGTGTTATTTCTATATGTTGTAACTGATCTTTTCCTACTGGAATTATTTCAGCATTATAAAGTAAAATATCAGCAGCCATAAGAATAGGATAAGTAAATAACCCTACATTAATTTTTTTATAATTATTTTTTTTTTCATTTTTAAATGAATGAGCTAATGTTAATCTTTTATAAGGAAAAAAACAATTAAAATACCAAGCTAATTCAGTAACTTCTGAAACATCTGATTGCCTGTACAAGATATTTTTTTTTGTATTTAAACCAAATGCTAACCATGCAGCAGTAATTTGATAAGTATTATTTTTAATAGTTTCTAATTTTAGAATTTTTTGTTGTATTAAAGCATGTAAATCTGCTATAAATAAAAAAGAAGCATTTTTTAATTTATTAGTTATTTTTATAGAAGGAATAATAACTCCTAAAATATTTCCTAAATGAGGAGTCCCTGTACTTTGAATTCCTGTTAACATTGTTTTCATAAAAATTAAAATAAAATAATTATCTATATTTTAAATATTTAAAGCTTCTAATCCACTAATAATTTCAAGGATTTCTTTAGTAATTGTAGTTTGTCTTTCTTTATTATAATTTAATATGAGATTTTTTTTAATATTATGGGCGTTTTCTGTAGCTTTATGCATGGATATCATACGTGCAGTATGTTCTGATGTAGATGATTCTAATAAACTTTTCCATAGTTTAATTTTAATAAATTTTGGTATTAAAATATTTAATATTTTTTCTTTAGATGGTTCTAAAAGGAAATAATTATATGATATTCTATGTTTTTTTTTTGAAAAAAAAGTAGGAATAATAATAGGTAATAATTTTTCTATAATAATTTCTTGAAAAAAAGATTTTTTTATATGATTATATATTAAATATATAGAAGTAATTTTTTTAGATATAAAATCTTTAATTAATTTTTTAATTAATACATCAATATTATTATAAGTTAAATCATTGAATAGTTGTTTTTGATTATATATTTTATATTTTTTTTTAAATAAAAAATCAAATCCTTTTTTCCCAATAGGGAAAAAAAAACATTTTTTTTGAGAAAAACCTTTTTTTTGAGAAATTTTATCAATTTTTTCAAAAATTAAGGAATTAAAAGATCCACATAATCCACGATCAGAAGTAAGGACAATAAATAATTTATTTTTTTTATTAGAAATAAAATATCTATTATTTTTTAAATTTTTATCACATTCTAATAAAAAATTTTTAAATAAAATTTCTAAATATTCTGAATATATTTTTATATGTGTTAAAAAATTTTTATATTTTTGTAATTTTACAATAGAAATCATTTTCATAGATTCCGTAGTTTTTATAACAGAATCTATAGATAAAATTCTTTTTTTTATTTCTTTTGTATTAGATATCATATTTTTTTTAAAAAATTTAATAATCTGAATCTGAAGTAGAAATATATTGTTCACTTAATTCTATAGCTACTTTTTCTAAAATATCTGTTATTTTTTTATTAAAAATTCCATTTTTTAAATCATTTAGTATTTGTTGATATTTTTCATTTAAATAAAAAAGATATTCTTTTTCAAAAGAATTAATTTTTTCAATAGGAATTTTTTTTAAAAGATTTTTAGTTCCAGCATAAATAATAGCAATTTGATCCGAAATATTATATGGAGAATAAGGAGGTTGTTTTAATATTGCTATGTTTCTTTTTCCTTTTTCTATAATTTTTTTAGTATTAGTATCTAATTCTGAACCAAATTTTGAAAATGATTCCAATTCTCTAAATTGAGCTTGATCTAATTTTAGAGTTCCAGATATTTTTCTCATAGATGTAATTTGAGCTGCTCCACCTACACGTGAAACAGAAATACTTTCATTAATTGCAGGACGTATTCCAGAATGGAATAGATCTTTTTCTAAAAAAATTTGTCCATCTGTTATGGAAATAACATTAGTAGGAATATAAGATGAAACATCTCCAGATTGAGTTTCAATAATAGGAAGTGCAGTTAAAGATCCACCACCTTTTACATATTTTTTTATAGATTCTGGAAGATCATTCATTTTTTTTACTATTTTTGGATCTTTAATAATTTTTGCTGCACGTTCTAATAAACGAGAATGTAAATAAAAAATATCTCCTGGATATGCTTCTCTTCCAGGAGGACGTCGTAATAATAAAGAGATTTCTCTATAAGAAACAGCTTGTTTTGAAAGATCATCATAAATTACTAAAGCAGAACGACCTGTATCACGAAAATATTCTCCAATAGCGGTACCAGAAAAAGGAGAAAAAACTTGAATTGATGCAGGTTCAGAAGCATTAGCAGCGACTATAATTGTATAATTTAATGCTCCATGTTCTTCTAAAATTTTCGTTATTCTAGCTATTGTAGATCCTTTTTGACTAATAGCTACATAAATACAATAAACAGGATGATTTGTTTTCCAAAATTCTTTTTGATTAATAATAGTATCAATAGCTATTGTAGTTTTTCCTGTTTGTCTATCTCCAATTATTAATTCTCTTTGTCCTCTTCCTATAGGAATCATAGAATCTATAAATTTTATACCAGTTTGAAGAGGTTCTTGGACAGGTTCTCTATAAATAACTCCTGGGGCTTTTCTTTCTAATGGCATTTCAAATAAAGGTCCTTCTATCGGTCCTTTTCCATCAATAGGATTTCCTAATATGTCTATGACACGTCCTAACATTTTTTCTCCAACATTAATAGATAATATTTTTCCAGTACGTTTGACTTTATCTCCTTCTTTAATATTTTTAGATGAACTAAGTAATACAATACTTACATAATCTTCTTCTAGATTTAAAACAATTCCTTTTATTCCTGAATGAAATTCTAATAATTCTCCATAAAATACCGAATTTAATCCAATAGCTCTAGCTATTCCATCTCCTATTTGAACAATAATTCCGTATTCATATAATTTTGATTCATATTTAAAATTAGATAGTTGTTTTTTTAGAATAGATGATATTTCAGAATATTTTAAATTAGACATGAAAATTTGATTATGAATTTATTAATAATTTTTGAATATTAAATAATTGTTTTTTAATACTAAAATCCCATTCTTTATATTCTATACGAAGAAAAAATCCTCCAATAATAGAAGGATCTATTTTATGAATAATAAAATATTTATCTTTTTTTAATTTAGTAATTTTTTGTATTATAATATTTTGAATATTTATATTTAAAGTATGAGAAGAAATTAAAATACATTTTAATAATCCTTTATTTTTTTGATAAATTTTTTTATATTTTAAAAATATTTTTTTTGTAAGATATTCTCTTTTTCTTATAATTAAAAATTTTATAAAATGAAGAATAGAAGGATCAAAATGATGAAATAATTTTTCTACAATATGTATTTTTTTTTCAGTACTTAATAATGAAGTATAAAATAATTGATTTAACTCAATATGATTTTTTAATAAAAAAGAGATTTGTTGAACTTTATGAAAAATAAAATCTTGATTATTTATAGAAAATTCAAAAAAAATTTTAGCATAATGTTGTATAACTTTTTTTTTATTAAACATATATCATAATTTATTTACTAATTTTTTTAACCATTCTTCTTGATTATTAATTTTAGTATCAAATTCTTTTTTTAAAATTTTTTCAGCAATTTTTATAGAAATATCTCCTATTTGATTTTTAAATTCTTGTATAGCTGTTTTTTTTTCTAATTGTATATTTTTTTTTGATTCTTGAAGAATTTTTTTTTTCTCTAAAATCCCTTCTTGAACAGCTTTATTTTTAATTTTTTCTCTCATTTTAATTGCATCTTTTAAAATTGAATCTCTTTTTATACGAGTTTCTTTTAAAATTTGATTAATTTTATTTTCAACAATATTTAATTGATTTTTAGCTAAATCAGCTTTTTTTATAGAATTTCTAATTTTTTCTTCTCTTTTATCTATAAATTGCATGATAGGTTTCCATGCATATTGAGAAAGAAAAAATATCAATAATAAAAATATTATAGATTGCCAAATTACCAATCCTATAGAAGGAGTAACTAAATCCATAAAAAAATTATTTAAAAACAGCCAATAAAGCAGTTACTATACCAAAAAGTGCTGCTCCTTCAATAAGAGCTGCAGCAATAATCATTGCATTTTGTATCTTTCCTGAAGATTCAGGTTGTCTAGAAATAGCATCCATTGCGGCCCTTCCAATTTTACCAATTCCTAATCCCGCTCCTATAACTGCAAGCCCAGCACCTAATGCAGCTAATCCTGAGTAAGTTAAATCTATATACATAATATCATATATTTTTTATTTTTTACATTCATAATTTTTTACAGATAATCCTATAAGTAATGCAGATAAAGTTGTAAAAATAAAAGCTTGTAAAAAAGAAACCATGATTTCTAATAAAAAAATAAAAAAACCAAAAAAAATAGAAAAACTAGCAATTAAAAAATTTTTAAAAATAAAAATTAGACAAATAAAACTTAATATAAGAATATGTCCTGCAGTAATATTAGCAAATAAACGAATACTTAAAGTTAATGGACGAATAAAAATACCAATAAATTCTATAGGAGCTAACAAAAACTTTATCACTATAGGAACATTAGGCATCCAAAAAATATGTTTCCAATAATTTTTATTAGCATTAATATTAGTTATAATAAAAATAAAAAAAGCTAAAGATAACGTAATACTAATATTCCCTGTCACATTTGGAAATATGGGAATAAGACCTAATAAATTATTTATTAATATAAAAAAAAATATAGTTAATAAAAAATGTAAATAATTTTTATATTTTTTTTTTCCAATATTTGGAATAATAATTTTATTACGAATAAATAAAATTAAAAATTCTAAAAGAATTCCTAGAGGCCATTTAATTTGAGAATTTTTATATTTTTTAGCCATTATTATAAAAATAAAACATAATATAAAAAATGAGAATAAAATAGATACAACATTTTTTGTTATGGAAAAATCCCATGGTTTATCATTTGTTGGTTTTCCTTTTGTATCTAAATTTAAATAACCAATGGAATTAGTTTTATATATTGTATTTTTAAAAATTTTATAATATCCATATTTTCCTTTTACTATTTTTTTATTAGAAAATTGATGAGATAAAAAAAATTCCCATCCATTATTCCATAATATAATTGGTAAAGATAATATAATTCCTTTTTCATAATTACCTATAAAAATCCATTCATGAGAATCACTAACATGTTCAATAATGGTATTAGATAAATCCATTTTTTTTTTTTCTTTAATAAAAAGAATATTAAAAAAAATAAATAAGAAATAGAATATTAATTTCAAAATAAATAAAATAGGAAACAAATTTATATTTTTTTTTAGAAAAAATGAATTTTTATAATTTTCATTTTTAAAATTGAAAAAGTAAATTTGTATATAAATAAAAATGTGCAAAATTTTTCATGATGAAGGAAGAAACAAAACTAATTCATAACATATTATCTGACCCTCTTACAGGATCTATTTCTACTCCTATATATCAAACTTCTACTTATGTTCAAGAATCTCCTGGAATTCACAAAGGATTTGATTATACAAGAACAAATAATCCTACTAGAAAAATATTAGAAAATTTAATTACCCATTTAGAAAATGGATATGCTAGTTTAGCATTTTCTTCTGGTTTAGCAGCGGTAGATGCTGTTGTTAAATTATTACAATATAAAGATGAAATATTAGCTATAGATGATATTTATGGGGGAACTTTTCGTTTATTAAATTTATATAAAAAATTAGGGATTATTACTCATTTTATAGATACTACTTGTTCTGAAAATATTTTATCCATGATAACTCCTAAAATTAAAATGATTTGGTTGGAAACCCCTACAAATCCTACTTTAAAAATATCTGATATAAAATATATTAGTAATAAATCTAAAAAATTAAATTCCAATATTATTATAGTAGTAGATAATACTTTTTCTTCTCCAGCTATTCAAAATCCTTTAAATTTAGGAGCAGATATTGTAATTCATAGTGCTACGAAATATTTAGCAGGACATTCAGATGTATTAGCTGGATTAATTACAGTAAAAAATGCAGATTTATATGAAAAATTAAAATATATTCAAAATTCTACTGGAGGAGTTTTATCTCCTATTGATTGTTGGTTAACTATCCGAGGATGTCAAACTTTATATTTACGTATAAAAAAACAATCATATAATGCTTTTAAAATAGCGTCTTTTTTAGAAAAAGAAAAAATTAAAAATACCTGTATAGATCAAGTTTATTACCCAGGGTTATATAATCATAAAAATCATTTTATTGCAAAAAAACAACAACGATATTTTGGAGGAATAGTTTCTTTTAGTCTTAAAAGAGATACTATAGAAGAAGCTAAAAAAGTAGTAATTGCTACTAAATTATTTAAATTAGCAGAAAGTTTAGGAGGGACAAAAAGTTTAATTTGTCATCCAGCAACGATGACTCATAAATCTACTCCTATAAAAATTAGAAAAAAGGCAGGTATTAATAATTCACTGATACGTTTATCTCTTGGAATAGAAAATATAGAAGATCTTATTAAAGATCTTAAAAATTCTTTAAATTTATTATGATGAGAACTTATCATCATGTAATGAAATTCCTATATTAGAAAGAATATCTCTAATTTTATCTGAAAAAATCCAATGCTTTTTTTTTCTTTCTTCTATTCTAATTTTAATTAATTGTTCAGTTAATATTTTCAATTTATTAGAAGTTTCTTCAAAAATATTATTTTTAATAATTTGAAGACCCATAATATCAAATATAAAATATTTTATATATTTACTTAATAAATGTAAATGAGAAATTTCTATATTATAATTAACAATGTGATATATTTTAAATAAATGAGAAATTAATAAAGGAGTATTAAAATCATCATTAATAGCGAGATAACAATCTTTGATCCATTTATAAACATCAAAAATGTAATTTTTTTTATTTATTTTTTTTGTATTTTGAGGTAAATATTTTAAAATTTTTATTATTTTCATTAAACGATAATATCCTTTTTCAGCATCTAAAAGCCCTTTTTTAGAAAAATTTAATAAATTACGATAATGAGTTTTTAAAATAAAAAATCTAATAATAGTTGGATGAAAAGATTTATGATCATGTTTTTTTATTATTAAATCTTTTAATGAAAAAAAATTTCCCGTAGATTTACTCATTTTTTTCCCATTCAAAGTTAACATATTTGTGTGCATCCAATAATTTGCCAATTTATTATTATAAATTCCTATAGATTGTGCTAATTCACATTCATGATGAGGAAATTTTAAATCTACTCCACCTCCATGAATATCAAATATATTTCCTAAATATTTTGTACTCATCGCAGTACATTCTATATGCCATCCTGGAAAACCTTTTCCCCATGGAGAATTCCAATTCATAATATGATTTGGTTTAGCTTTTTTCCATAAAGAAAAATCTTGAAAATGACGTTTATCTTTTAAAAAAAATTGTTGTTTAGAAAACAAAGAATCTATTTTATTATGACTAAGTATTCCATACTTCAAATTAAATAATTGATTATATTTTTTAATATCAAAGTAAACAGAACCATTTTTTTCGTAAGCTAATTTTTTTTTAATTAATTTTTTAATAAGATCAATTTGTTCTATAATATGACCAGTAGCTGTAGGTTCAATATTAGGAGGAACAGTATTGAAAATAGTTAAAATATGATGAAAAGAAAGAGTATATTTTTGAACTATTTCCATAGGTTCTATCCCCTCTATACAAGATTTTTTATAAATTTTATCGTCTCCATTTTCATTTTCTAAATGTCCTACATCCGTAATGTTTCTAATATAACGAATTTTATAACCTAAATGTTTAAAATAACGAAAAATTAAATCAAAAAAAATAAAAGTTCTACAATTTCCTAAATGTATATGATTATATACTGTTGGACCACAAACATAAATTCCTATACAATTTTTATGGATAGGTAAAAATAATTCTTTTTTTTTAGTTATAGTATTATATATATATATATTCATTAATTAATAAATTCCTATATAATGAAAAAAATCTTTTTTTATTTCTGAATTGTTTTTAAAATCTCCTATTAATTCAGTAGTAATAGTACTAGTTTCTATATCTTTAATTCCACGAGAATTTACACATAAATGTTTTGCATCTATAACACAAGCAACATCTTTTGTATCAAGTATTTTTTTTAAAGATTGAACAATTTGTATAGTAAGTCGTTCTTGAACTTGTGGTCTTTTTGCATAAAAATTTACAATTCTATTAATTTTAGAAAGACCAATTATTTTTCCTTTAGAAATATAACCAATATGAGCTTTTCCTACAATAGGAAGAAAATGATGTTCACAAGTAGAATAAACTGTAATATTTTTTTCTATTAAAATATGATTATATTGATATTTATTTTCAAAAGTTGATAAATTAGGATAATTTTTTGAATTAAGACCACTAAAGATTTCTTTTATAAACATTTTTGCTACACGTAGAGGAGTATTACGTATACTATCATCATTCATATTTAATCCTAATATTTTCATAATATGAAAAAAATGTTTTTTTATTTTTTGAATTTTTTCTTCATCACTTATCATAAAGTACTTGTTCCATAATGGAGTTACATAATTTTATAAAGTGTAAAAAATTTTTTGTATCATATTTTATCTAATAAACAAAGGTACGAAAAGGATATAATTACTATAAATTATTAAAAAATAAGAATAAAAAATAGTTACTACTAACTAGTAGTAATTAGTCTATTTATTGTAGACTGTTTTTATTTTTTTTTAAAAAAGAAGGAATTTTACATATTGGAATAGGAATAATTTTATGTTTATTTTTGTTATGTAAATTTTTATATTTTTTTATTATATTTTTTTTTTCTAAATTCATAGATGGATTAATGAAAATATTTTTTTTTTTTTCTGTAATTTTCATAGCCCATTCTAATTCTTCATAAGTAGCTTTTAATTGTTCTTCATCAGATCTTTTATCATCCCATAAACCATCTGTAGGAATAGCTTTTTGTATACTATTTAAAATATTTAACTCTTTAGCTATAAGACGTACTTCGCTTTTATTTAAATCTGCTATAGGATGGATATCAACTCCTCCATCTCCATATTTTGTAAAAAAACCAACACCAAAATCTTCTACTTTATTTCCAGTTCCTACAACTAAATAATTTTTTAAATTTGCGTAATAATATAAAGTGATCATACGGATACGAGATTTTGTATTTGCTAATGATAAAGATTGATTTTTTATTTTTTTATGTTTTGTATGAGATATTATTTTATAAAAAGTAGTATATAAAGTAGATAAATCTTTTTTAAGATGATTAACATTTAAAAATCTAGATTTTAAAAAATTTATATGTTGATTAGATAATAAATTTTTTTTTTCTAAAATAGGCATTTCTAATGTTAGAGTAGGAAATTTTGTCATAGCTAACAACATAGATGTTACTGCAGAATCTATTCCTCCTGATATGCCAATAATAAATCCATTAGATTTAGATTTTTTTATATATTTTTTTAACCAAGTAACTATATAGTTAATGACTTTTTTTTCATTTATCATATTGAATTAATTTTATATATTTTATCTTTAAATTAAAATTGATAAAAATGTCTTTAATCCTTAATATAGAGACTTCTACAAAAAATTGTTCAATTAGTATTGCTAAAAATGGAACATGTTTAATCTTTATAGAAGAACATTCAGAAGAAAATATTCATTCTAAAAAATTACACACATTTATACAAAATGCAATAAAAATTTCTAAAATAAATATAAAAGATTTAAAATCCATTTGTGTTAATAAAGGCCCAGGAGCCTATACTTCTTTAAGAATAGGAGTGGCTGCTGCTAAAGGATTATGTTATTCTTTAGGCATTCCATTAATATCATTAGATTCTTTAACTATTATGATTCATAAAATAAATGTAAAAGATGGATTTTTAAATCCAATGATACATGCTAAATTAGATTTATTTTATACTTCTTTATTTAATAGTTCAAAAATTATGTTAACTCCTATTTCTATAAAAAAATTTAATAATAATTATTTTAATAATATTACTTCTATTACTAAAAATCAAAAAGTATATTATTTTGGAGATATAGATTTTCCAGTAAAAAATTTATTAATAGATAATTTTTATTTTATTTCTCATATTTATCCATCTTCAATGGAAATGTCTTTACTTTCTTATATTAAATTTTGTGATAAAAAATTTAATAAAATTGAAAATTTTATTCCTTTTTATTTATAAATAATAAATTTTTATAAAATTACATTAAAAAAATTTATTTATACTATAATTGAAAAAATTATATATAAATAAAAAATTAAATGATTTATAATATTTTAATAAATGAATCAGTTTAAACTACGAAATATATTACCTTTTATTACCCCAATTATATTTATATATATTATTATATCATTAGGATGGAAAACTTATATTAATGAATTTTTAAATATTGGAGTACTTATATTCTTTGTATTTTTATTAAGTATTTTACATTTTTATATTTTTTTTGAAAAAAAAGTGGATAAAAAATTGAAATCAATGATTTTTTTATCTTTTATGATTTTAATTCCTTCTATTTTTTTATCGATTATAAAAATTTTTTTTTATAAAAAAAATTTTTTAGATATAAAAAACCTTTTATTAGTAAGTTTAACTTTATATATATTAATTCGTATTACTTATTTTCTACGAAATATAATATATGTTAAAATACATAATCCTGTTTTTATTTTTATTACTAGTTTTATTTTTTTATCTTTTTTAGGATCTATTTTTTTAATGCTACCAACATCTACTGTAAAAAAAATATCATTTATAGATGCTTTATTTACTTCTACTAGCGCTGTATGTGTAACTGGATTAGTTGTTTTAGATACATCTAAAGATTTTACTTTTTTAGGAAAAGTGATAATATTAATTTTAATAGAACTTGGAGGATTAGGGATTTTAACAATTACTTCTTTTCTCAGTTATTTTTTTAGAGATGGTTTTTCTTTTAGAGAAGGGATTTATATTAGTAACTTTTTAAATACAAAAAAAACAACTAATGTTCTTAGTTTATCTGTAAAAGTAGTATTATTTACTTTAATAGTAGAAATTACAGGAGCTTTATTAATTTATTTTTCTATTCAAGAACAAAATATTTTAGAATCTGATAGTCCATTATTTTTTTCTATTTTTCATTCTATATCTGCTTTTTGTAATAGTGGTTTTTCTACTCTTAGTAAAGGTCTTTATTCTGAATCTATAAGATTTAATTATTTATTACAGTTTATTATTGCTTGTTTATTAATATTAGGAGGAATAGGGTTTAATATTTTATTTAATTTTTTTACATATATATGGTTAACATTAAAAAAATATATTTATAAAATATTTAAAGATGAATATTTTAGGAATCCAGTACATATTGTTACTTTAAATACAAAAATTGTAGTATTTACTACTTTTAGTTTACTTTTATTAGGTACTATTTTTTATTATATTAGTGAATATCATAGCTCTCTTTTAGAGCATACTACTTATACAGGAAAGTGGATCTCTTCATTTTTTTCTTCTGCTACATCTAGAACTGCTGGATTTCAAGTATTAAATATGAATCAATGGGCCCCATTAACTATAGTATTTACTATTTTTTTAATGTGGATAGGAGCATCTCCAGCTTCTACAGGTGGAGGAATTAAAACGAGTACTTTTGCATTAGCATTAATGAATATTATTTCTTTATCTAAAGGAAAAGAGAGATTAGAAATTCAAAGAAAAGAAATATCTTCAGAATCTATTAGACTGTCTTTTTCTATTATTATTTTATCGTTAATTGCTATATATATAAGTATTTTAATCATTCTTTTTTTAGATCCTAAAGAAGATATTTTATTTATAACTTTTGAAGTTTTTTCTGCTTTTTCTACTGTAGGTTTATCTTTAGGCATTACTTCTAATTTATCTAATGGAAGTAAATTAGTTTTAATTATTTTAATGTTTTTAGGAAGAATTGGTTTTTTTAATATTATGGTAGGATTATTAAAAAATAGAAAAATTTCTCATTATTATTACCGATATCCTAAAGAAAATATTCTAATTCATTAATATATGAAAATTATTATTATTGGTTTAGGAAATTTTGGAAGATCTTTAGCTTTAAATTTAACAGATAATGGTCATGAAGTATTTGGTGTAGATCATAAAATGGAAAAAGTTGATTTATTAAAAGATCATATAGCTAATGTTGTATGTATGGATGCTAATAATGAATCTGCTTATAAAATATTACCTATTCAACAAGCTGATTTAGGGATTGTCGCCATTGGTGAAAATGAAGGATCATCTATAGTAACTACTGCTATTTTAAAAAAATATAAACATTTGAGAATTATTAGTCGATCTTTATCAAAAATACATGATACTATATTAGAAGCTATGGGAATTAATAATATTATTCATCCGGAAAAAGACGCAGCCTTTAGATTAACTAAACAAATATCTTTTAATTATGCTTTAGATTATTTTAGAGTAGATAATAAACATTCTATTGCAGAAGTTTTTTCTCCATATTCTTTTAATGAAAAAAAAGTAAAAAGTTTAAGATTGATACAAAAATATTCCGTTTCTTTAATAACTGTTATCAGAGATTTTAAAAATACTATTATATCTTCTAAAAAAAATTATGAAAGGAAAGTTATAGGATTAGTAACTGGAGATACTATTTTACAAAAGGGGGATATATTAACACTTTTTGGATCTAATAAATCTATTATGAATTTTGTAAAAATAAAATAAAATTATTTTTACATATAAGGATATTTATATTTTTTACTTTCTTGAAAAAAAGGATTTCCAATAGGATTTAATTTATTTTTATGTAAATTTTTAAATAAAATAAAAAGAAAGATAGACCCTATTAATAATAAAGCACCTATTTCTTCTGAAAAGATAAAAAAAAATGAATTTTTAAAAGAAACCATAATTTCTGGTTTTATTAAATTATATATATCTAAATAATGTCCAAATAGTAATATATAAGTTATTGGAAGTACTATTTTTGGGTTAGTTTTATTTTTACTACTCATTAATCCAAAAAAAGGTATTAAAAAATTAAAAATTAGCATCCAAAAATGGATATACCCATAAGATTCTTCTCTTCTTATAAAATAAGAAATTTCTTCTGGAATATTTCCATACCAATAAAGTAAAAATTGTGAAAACCAAAAATAAGACCATAATAAACTGGTAGAAAAAAGATATTTACTTAAATCATGCAAATGATTTTTATTAAAAAATGGTAAATAACCTTTTTTTTTCATATATATAGAAATAATAGTAATTGTTCCAATTCCTGTAACCAAATAAGTACTTAAAATATACCAACTTAATAAAGTACTAAACCAATGAGGATTTAAGGACATAATCCAATCCCATCCCATGATAATAGATGTTATAGAAAAAAAAATTATAAAAAAAATAGAAAAAAAATATAATTTTTTATAATCGTTTAAAGAATGTGTAATATCTAATTTATGAGATATTTTTTTTATTTTAAAATAAAAAAAACTCCAACCAATTATATAAATTAAACTTCTTATCAAAAAAAATGGAATATTTAAAAATAATCTTTTACTTTCGATAAGTTTGTCATATTTTAAAGAAATAGAATTATATAAAGAACTATCCATCCAATGAAATAAATGTATAATATCAATTGAATTAAATAACAATAAAATAAAAATCATAATGCCTCCATATGGAATAAAAGAAGCTACTACTTCCATGATAGGATGAATAATAATAGACCATCCTGATTTTGATACAGATTGTATAGATAAAAATAATAATGATCCTAAAGAAATTGTAGTAAAATAAAAAAGGGAAATATATAAACTTATCCAAGGTTTATTTTTATTGTCTATTGTTTGATGTATATAATTTTTTTTTTCTAAAAAAAAATTGTTTTTCAAATTTATTGAAGAATAAATTTTTTCATAAAAAAGTATAAAAAAACCTATAATCATTAAAAAAAAAAGAATTTTTTTCTTATTTAAGATATTCATTATTTATTTTTTTTTAGAAACATTACATATTCTGCTACTTTCCATCTGTCTATTTCATTTAACTGAGAAGCATAAGAACTCATATTATTTTTTCCATATGTAATAACATAATATATACTTCCTATAGTAAGATCTCTATCTTTATAATTAGGAATTCCTAATATTTTTTCATTTTTTACTAAAATTCCTTGTCCATCTCCATTATCTCCATGACATATAGAACAATTTATTTTATAAAGAGATTGACCATTTTGTATATTTTTTAATTCTTCTCCTTTTTGTAAAGGAGATTTCAATAAATAATATTTTTTAATATTATTAGTATTTAGATATTTTTTTTCATAAAAAAAATTATTTCTAGAAATAGTTCCTTTTACTGGAACTAGAGAAGAAGTATCATGTTTTAAAAATGGTTTTATATAAATTTTTTTATATTTTTTATAATTAGGATATGGATCTGAATAAGGTTCATATGCATCTGAATAATACATATCAGGCATGTAAACTATATTAGGTTTGGATTTATCCCACCAACAAGAATTTATAATAAAAATAATAAATATCATAAGTAAAAAATATTTATTATTCATGATAATTTTTTTGATATTAATTTATTGGTAACCATTTTTTTTATATTTACTTCTATAGCTCCATTTTTTTTTAATAATTTTAATAAAAATTCAAAATTATTTTCTATATAAATTTCTATTAAAAATAAATTATCTGTAGTTCTTCTATCTGGATTTTTTGAAGGAGCCCATGGATATAATTTACTTTGAAAAAGATAAGTAATACACATAAAATGTGCAGAAAAAAAAATTGATAATTCAAATATAATAGGAATAAAAGATGGAAAATTATGAATCCAAGAATAAGAAGGTTTTCCTCCAAAATTTTGTGGCCAATCATAAATCATTATATACCAAGATAATATACTAGAAAATAAAAAACCTAACAATCCATATATAAAAGATAAAAAAGATAAATTAGTTTTTTTTAATTTCAATATATGATGTAAATTATGAATTGGAAATGGAGAATAAACTTCATATATATTGATATTTTTTTTCTGAAGAATTTTTATACTATTTATCATAAAATCATCATTTTCATATAAAGCATGAATATTAAATACGATTTTATTCATGATGTTGATTCATTATTGAATTTTTTTTAAAATTTATTATTTTTTTGGAATCTTTTAATATAGTTTTTATTTCAGATTGAGAAATTACTGGAAATGTTCGTATATATAATAAATAAAGAAAGAAAAAAAAACCAATAGTTCCTATAAATATTCCTACATCTACAAAAGAAGGAATAAAACCCGTCCAAGAAGAAGGAAGATAATCATGACTAAGATTTAAAACAATAATATCAAATCTTTCAAACCACATTCCAATATTAATAATAATAGCTATAATATAAGACCAAAAAAAACTTCTTCGTATATATTTAATCCATAAAAATTGTGGAATTAAAATATTACAAATAATTAATATCCAAAAAGCCCACCAAAAAGGACCTTTAGATGCATTAATAGAAAAATAAATATAACTTTCAAAAGGATTACTAGAATACCATGCAAGAATAAATTCAGATATATAAGCTAATAGGACTATTCCTCCTGTTAATAAAATAATGATGTTCATATATTCAATATGATTTCTAGTAATATAACTTTCTAGAGAAAGAGTTTTTCTAGCTACTCCTAATAAAGTTTGGACCATAGCAAATCCTGAAAATATAGCTCCAGCGACAAAATAAGGAGGAAAAATTGTACTATGCCAACCTTTAATTAAAGAAGTAGAAAAATCAAAAGAAACAATTGTATGGACAGAAAAAACTAATGGAGTGCATAATCCAGCTAGTATTAAAGAAAGTTCTTCAAATCTTTGCCAATCTTTAGATGTCCCCCCCCATCCAAAACTAAGAATTCCGTATATTTTTTTTTGTATAGGATCTGTCACTCTATCTCTAATCATTGCAAAATCGGGAATTAACCCCATAAACCAAAAAACAGTAGAAACAGAAAAATAAGTACTAATAGCAAAAACATCCCATAAAAGTGGGGAATTAAAATTAGGCCATAAACTTCCAAATTGATTAGGAATAGGTAAAACCCAATGAGCATTCCAAGGTCTTCCCATATGAATAATAGGAAATAAACCAGCTTGTATAACCGCAAATATTGTCATAGCTTCAGCGGATCTATTAATAGATAAACGCCATTTTTGACGAAATAATAATAAAACAGCGGAAATTAAAGTTCCGGCATGACCAATTCCTACCCACCAAACAAAATTAGTAATATCCCAAGCCCAATTAATAGTTTTATTTAATCCCCATACTCCTATACCTGTTCCTATCGTATAAATAATACAAAATAAACCCCAAATAAAAGCTAATAGAGAAATAAATAAAGCAATCCACCATAAATTACCTGCTTTATTTTTTATAGGATTTAAAATATCATTAGTAATATTTTGATATGTTTTATTTCCGATAATTAATAATTCTCTTATAGGTTTTTTTTGGTTATTGCCCATAATTATCTATTTCAATTTTCTAACTTTTAACTTATAAGAAACATTAGGTTTTATTCCAAGAAAATCAAGAAGTTTATAATTTCTTGAATTTTTTATATTTTTTGAAATATAACTATTTTTATCATTAATATCTCCAAAAGTAATAGCATTTGTTGGACAAGAAATACTACAAGCAGTTTCAAATTCTTTATCTTTAATTTTCCTATTTTCTTTTTTTGCAATTCCAATAACAGATTGTGTCCTTTGTATACATAACGAACATTTTTCCATAATTCCTCTAGTTCTTACTACAACATCTGGATTTATTACCATTTTTCCTAGACTATTATTCATATAAAAGTCAAATTTTTGATTATTAGAATAATTAAACCAATTAAAACGTCTTACTTTGTAAGGACAATTATTAGCACAATAGCGTGTACCTATACAACGATTATAAGTCATCATATTTTGACCTTGTTCTCCATGAGTAGTCGCTCCAACTGGACATACTGTTTCACAAGGAGCATAATCACAATGTTGACACATGATAGGTAAAAATGAAACTTTTGGATTAAAAAAATTTTCTTTTTCTTTTTTTTTAGGATGATTTGAATAATATCTATCAATACGTAACCAATGCATATCTCTATATTTTCTAATTTCTTTTTTTCCTACTACAGGAACATTATTTTCTGAATGACAAGAAATTACACAAGCCCCACATCCAATACAAGAATTTAAATCTATAGATAAATGAAAATGATGACCTTTTTTTTCTATTTCTTGATTTTTTTTTTTCCAAATATCCATTTTTTCTATTGAAATCATTCCTTTATCAGTGAATATTTTTTCTTTGTTATTCCAAATTTTTTTAGGATACTTTAAAAAAGTATCTAAATCTATTTCTTTAGATAAATTTCTTCCTACTGTTGTATTTTGTAATTGTACACAAGAGAATTTATGTATTTTATTGGTTTTTTTTATTTTTATATCATTTTGGATACAATTAAAATTTTTGTATAAAAAATAAGCATTTTTTCCTTGACAAATTTTAGATAATTTTCCTTTTTTTTGTCCATATCCAAAAGATATTCCTATAGATCCTATCCCTTGTCCAGGTTGTATGTATATAGGAATATCTTTCATTAAAATTTTATTATTTTTTATTAAATCTACACAATCCCCATTCATAGCTCCATGAATGGTATACCAATTTTTAAGTCCTATTTTTTTGGCATCATAATAGGATATAGTTAGATAATTCTCCCAAGTTGTACGTGTAATAGGATCTGGAAATTCTTGTAACCAGGGATTATCATATTGATGTCCATCTCCTATATTGATTTTGGTATATAATTTAAGTTCAAAATTTTTGGAAAAATATTTTTTTTCATTTATATGAATTTTTTTTTTAGAAATCCATAAATTATTATTAATTTTAAGTTTTTCTTTTTTTTCAATTACTCCATGAAATAAAGCTTCATTAAAAGATGTCACATTTGATTTTGGTATAATTTTTCTTTCCCAAATATTTTGTAAATAATTGTAATAATTTTTTTCTTTAATATTCCCCCATTTTATTAAAGATTCTTGAAGCTGTCTTGTATTAAATAAATTTTGAATAGTTGGTTGAATTAAAGTATAAATTCCTGTAATAGGATTAGTATCTCCCCAACTTTCAAGCCAATGAGGAATAGGAGCCCATACATCCATCATTTCATGGGTTTCATTTTTTTTCATAGAAAAAGAAATAGTAATTGGAATTTTTTTTAAAATTTCTTTTTCTATAAATGGAAAACTATATAAGGGATTAATATTATGAATCAATAAAGCTCCAATTTTTTCAGTTTTTAAATCTTTAATAAAATTTTTAAATTGTAAATCATTACTTTCTTTTGATAAAATAAATTTTTTATTTTTAAAAGCATTACTATGAATTTTTTTATTTATTAAAAAAGATAAAATATATGCTTCCTTACTCCCATCTGCAAAAATTACACATTTTGATCCTTTTTCTTTAATTAAATTAGTTATTTGTATAACTTCTTTATTTTTAGAATCTATTTCAAAAAATAGTTTTTGATATACTTCAAATAACATTTTTTGTATATCTGTGGGTTTTTTTGAAATACGGATATCTGCATTAGATCCAGATAATGACATATTACTTTCTATCTGAATATGTTGTAACATTGATGCTTTTGGTTTTTTATTTTTTACATAAGATTTACTAATATTTTCTGGACTCCAATCTACTAAAAAATCAGCATCAAAAGATACTATTAATTCCGTTTTAGATAAATCAAAAAGTGGAAAACCTCGATACCCCAATATTTCTTCTGCAGCATCTAAAGCTTTTGAATATGATATAGCATCATAAGTAATCCATTTAGTATTTGGATATTCTTTTTTAAAATCTTTAACTAATTGTTTTGTTGAAAAACTTGGATAAGAAGAAGAAAGAATGACTATATCTTTTTTTATTTTTGATATTTTTTTTAAAACAGAAATTACATAATGATCTATTGTATTCCAAGAACATTTCTTTCCTTTTAAAAAAGGATTTTTTAATCTTGTTTCATCATAAAGAGATAATAAAGAAGATTGAATTCTAACAGAAGTTGTATTAAAGTATGGAGAAGTTAAATTAGGTTCTATTTTTATAGGACGACCTTCTCTAGTTTTAACTAAGACACATCCAATATCAAAAGAATCTATCATTGTAGAAGCATAATAAGTAGGAACACCTGGAGTTATTTCTTCTGGTTTAACAATATAAGGAATAGATTTTATTACTGGACCTTTACATGCAGCTAAAGTAACTGAAGCTGTACTAAATCCTATCCATTTCAGAAAATCTCGTCGAGATGTTTTATTTTTTAATAATTTTTTTAAAGAAAAATTTTTCTTTTTTTGAGAAGAAAGATAAATTATATTTTCTTTTTTATTTGATTTCATCATGAATAATAATTTAGTTATACGAATAATCTTTTTTTAAAAAAATTAATAATGACATTTTATACATTCTGTTCCTCCAATCATATCTATAGTAATTTTTTTTTCTTTTTTTATAAAATCTGAAAAATATTTTTTATAATATTGATTATTAATATTTACTTCTGTATTTTTATGACAAGAAATACACCATTCCATAGTAAAATCGTTAGACATTTCCACCTTATCCATATTTTGAACATCTCCATGACAAGCTTGACAAATTAAATCTACTTTTTTATATTTTTGTATCATTTTTTTTCCAGTTATTATATGTTGAGAATGATCAAAATGAACAAAATCAGGCATGTTATGGATACGAACCCATTTAATAGGATAAGTTTTTTTAGAATATTCTCTATTTTTTGGATCCCACCCTACTGAATGATAAATTTTTTGTATTTCTTTATTATATTCATTAATATTTTTTCCTTTTTCAATATAATCTCCTTTATATTCATTAATAGTAATATGACAATTCATACAAATATTAGCTGAAGGAATTCCAGATACTTTACTATATTTAGCGGTAGAATGACAATATTGACAATCAATTTTATTAATTCCAGAATGTATTTTATGAGAAAAATCAATTGGTTGTTCTGGTTTATATCCTCTATTTACATCAATTTTCATTAAAAATATCCATACTCCATATGTCCCTAATATGAAAAAAACGCCTATAAAAAAAGATAAAAAATACCAATTTTTCTTTTTTTTTTCTAAAAAATGATATAAAAAAAAGATAATGGATTTTTTTTTTTTTTCTTTTTTATAAGATTATCATTAATAAATAATTTAGTAAGAATTTGTATTTTATATAAAATACAAAGTATAATAATAAATAAAAGACTAAGTCCAAAAATAATTATTTTTATGAAAAATTTATGATCTTTTTTTAATGATATTTTATTTTCTTTATATTCATCATCAATATTAAGATGATTTTCTTTTTTTTTTACAACAATAGGATTTTGAATATAAGATAAAATATCATCAACTTTTTGTTCATTTAATTGAGGAAAAGTATTCATTTCTAAATTTCCATATTCTTTATAAATAGATAAAGCTTCTTTATCTCCACTTTCTCTCAAAGATTTATTATTAATAATCCATTTATGTAACCATTCTCTACTTCTTTTTTCTGTTACTCCAGATAAAGGTGGACCTATAATTTTTTGATTTAAAGAATGACAAGATGTACAATTTTTTTTAAAAAGGTCAGCTCCCTTTTCAGAATTTCCTTCTATATTTTTTGCATCTATTATTAGAAGAAAAAAAGAAAAGAAAAAAAGAAAATTTTTCATAATCGTATAGATGAATGACTTTATAATAAAAAACAAAAATAGAATAAAAGAAAAAAATTACATTTTTTTGAAAAAAAAATTCGTAAATTTCTTTTTTTAATTTTTAACTTTATTGATTATTAAAGTTAAGTGTATATGTATGAATAAAATTACTTTATTATTTTTTTTAATTATTATAATAATATTTAATCATTTGAAAGCTAATCAATTATATAAAATAAAATTTTTAGAAGAAAAATTATCAAATGGATTACATGTGATCTTACATCAAGATAATATGAATCCTTTAGTTGCTATCTCTGTGGTTTATCATGTTGGAACTAAAGATGAAGATCCTGGAAAATCTGGTTTTGCTCATTTTTTTGAACATCTTATGTTTGAAGGATCTAAAAATATTAAGAAAGGAGAATTTTTTAAATTTATAGCTTCTAATGGAGGAAAAAATAATGCGTATACTAATCATGATGAAACTTGTTATTATGAAGTATTGCCCTCTGATCGTCTTCCTTTAGCTTTATGGTTGGAATCTGAAAGAATGCTTCATGCTAAAATAGATGAAGAAAGTATTAATATACAAAGAGAAGTAGTAAAAGAAGAAAAAAAAATGCAAATTGAAAATCAACCATATGCAATAGCTATTTCAGAGATTATTCCTTCTTTATTATTTAAAAAACACCCTTATAAATATCCTATTATTGGATTTGAAAAAGATTTAAATACGGCTACAGAAAAAGATTATAATAATTTTTATAAAAATTATTATGTTCCAAATAATGCTACTTTAGTGGTAGCAGGGGATTTTGATCTGAAAGAAGCTAAAGAATTGATTAATCAATATTTTTCTACAATTCCTAAAGGAAAAATAAATATTCATAGAAAAAAAATAAAAGAATTACCTATTAAAGAAGAAATTTGTTCAAAATATAAAGATAAAAATACTAAAGTTCCTGGAGTTTTTTTATCATATAGATTACCAAATCTAGTTCATAAAGATTCTTATGTTTTGAAAATGATTGATCATATTCTTTCATCTGGAGAAAGTTCAAGAATAATGAAAAATGTAGTAAATAAAAAACAATTAGCTGCTTATGCAGGATCTTTTTTAGATTCTATGGAAGATTATGGTATTTTTATTATATACGGATTAACCAATCCTGGAGTACATTTAGATCAGTTAACTAAAGAAATAGATGAAGAAATAGAGAATTTAAAAGAAAAAGGAATTACACAATATGAATTAGAAAAACAAAAAAATTTTTTTGAAAAAAAATTTCTTTTTAAAAATTATTCTATGATTGGAATAGCTGCGAATTTAAATCATTATTATTTGTATCACAAAAATACTAATTTAATTAATACTGATTTAGAAAAATATCATTCTATATCTGTAGACGATATTAAAAGAGTGGCTAATAAATATTTGAATAAAAATTGTAGAGTCCGTTTATATAATGTTCCAAATAATTAAATTTAAAAAAATTATTTTTATTATAATAATTAATATTTTTTGTCATATCAATATGTTTTCTAAAATAGTAAGAAATACACCCCCTAAGTCTTTAAATAGAAAAATGGTTATTAATTTAGATGAACCACATTTTTTTAAACTGAAAAATGGATTAAAAGTTTTAGTAGTAGAAAATCATAAACTTCCTTTAGTGAGAATAGGATTAGAATTGGATTATATTCCTTTTTTAGAAAAAGATAAAGCTGGAATAAAAAAAATTTTTGGAAAAATGCTTCGCTCTGGAACCAAAAATTATTCTAAAGAAAAATTAGATGAAATTATTGATCATCTTGGAACTACATTATATACTTCTTTTTCAGGAATATCTATTTCTACTTTAAAAAAACATTTAGAAAAATCTATTTCTATTATGAGTGATATATTAATGAATAGCAAATTTGATAATTCTAAAGAATTAGAAAAAATAGTTAAACATCAAATAATAAATCTCAATTTATCAGAAAAAGATCCAAATGCTATTTTACATAGAGTACGAAACATTTTATATTTTGGTAAAAATCATCCTTATGGAGAATATGAAACCTATGATACTATAAAAAATATTACTCTTAAAGATTTACAAAAATTATATAAAAAATATTATATTCCAAATATCTCTTATCTTTCTTTTGTAGGCGATATTGATTTAAACGAAGCTAAAAAATTATGTGAAGATTATTTTTCTCAATGGAAAAAGAATATTTTTTATCATAAACAAAAAAAAATAAAACAAATCACTCCATCTCCAAAAATGGAAATAGATATAGTGGATATTCCATCTTTAACTCAATCTACAATTTGTTTTGGAGGTCCAGTAATTTTAAAAAAAAGTGATTCTTCATATTTTTCTTCTATTTTATCTAATGGAATTTTAGGAGGAGGACCTCAAAGTCGTTTATTTTTAAATCTTAGAGAAAAAAAAGCTTATACATATGGGGCTTATTCCGTTTTAAAATCAGATAAAAATATAGGATATTTTTCCGTTTATACTCAAGTAAGAAATAAAGTAACAGATAAAGCTGTTATAGATATAATAAAAGAAATAAAAAATATAATAACTAATAAAGTAAATATTGAAGAATTAAAGATTAAAAAAAAAGAAATAAGTGGTCAATTTATTCTAGATTTAGAAGATTCTAATATAATTAGTGATTTGTTTATTAGTGAATTAAAAAATAATTTATATAGTGGTTTTTATAAAAAATATTTAAAAAATATTGAATCTGTTACAATATCTAATGTTTATTTTTTTTGTAAAAAATTTTTTTCTATCAAAAAAGGTAGAATTTTAATTATTGGAAAATCAAAAGAAATTTTACCGAATTTAAAAAAATTAGGTTATCCTATTCATTTTTTTGATAAATTTGGAAATATTTTAAAATAAATATAATGAATGAAGATCATTCTTCTTTAGAAGATCATATTATATCTGTATTAAAAAATATATATGATCCAGAAATATCAGTAGATATATATGAATTGGGATTAATTTATGATATACAAATTTCTCTTAAAAAAGAGGTAAAAATTCTTATGACTTTAACTACTTCTAATTGTCCAGTAGCTGATAGTTTTCCTCTATTAGTAAAAGAAAAAATTCAATCCATTAAAGGTATTAAAAAGGTTAATGTAATTTTAACATTTGATCCACCTTGGTGTAAAGAATTTATGAGCGAAGAAGCTCGTTTAGAACTTGGAATGTTATAAAAATTTTAAATATGAGTCTTTTTAGTTTATTATTTTATGGATTATTAATTCTTTTAATATTATCTTTTTTTTCTAATTTTATTTTCATAGTTCATCAAGAAACAGCTTCTATTATAGAAAGATTAGGTAAATTTCATAGTATTCGTCTTGCTGGATTTCATTTTAAAATTCCCATAATAGATAATATAGTTGGAAGATTAACATTAAAAATTCAACAATTAGATATTATTGTGGATACAAAAACTAAAGATAATGTTTTTGTAAAAGTAAAAATATCGGTACAATTTCAAGTTATTAAAAATAAAGTATATGAAGCTTTTTATAAATTAGATAATTCTCTTTCTCAAATTACTTCTTATATATTCGATGTAGTTAGAGCTGAAGTTCCTAAAATGCGTTTAGATGATGTTTTTGAAAGAAAAGATTATATAGCTATTGCTGTAAAAAGAGAAATAGAAGGAGCTATGTTAAATTATGGATATTCTATTATTAAAGCATTAGTTACAGATTTAGATCCTGATGAAAAGGTAAAACATGCTATGAATAGAATTAATACTGCGGAAAGAGAAAAAGTAGCAGCGGAATATCAAGCTGAGGCTGATAGAATTAAAATTGTAGCAAAAGCTAAAGCAGAAGCTGAAAGTAAAAAATTACAAGGAAAAGGAACAGCGGATCAAAGAAGAGAGATTGCTAGAGGAATATTAGAATCTGTAGAAGTTTTAAATAATGTTGGAATTAATTCACAAGAAGCTTCTGCTTTGATTGTTGTAACTCAACATTATGATACTCTTCAATCTATGGGAGAAAATACAAATACTAATTTAATTTTATTACCTAATTCTCCAGGATCTGCTAGTGAAATGTTAAATAATATGATTACTACTTTTAATATATCTAGTAAAATAGGAGAATCTATTAAAAATAAAAACAATAGTAATAAAAATAATAATAGTAAAAAAATTAAATAATAAAATTCAAAAAATCCATGAAATTAATAGGAATAGTTAAAAAATTATTTGATATTCAAAAATTTAATAGCGGATTTAGAAAAAGAGAAATGGTACTTACTACAGAAGAACCATATCCTCAAAATATATTGATAGAATTTATTCAAGATAAAGTAGATTTATTAAAATTTATCAAAAAAGAAGATAAAATAAAAGTTTTTATTAATATTAGAGGAAGAGAATGGACTAATCCAGAAGGAATTATAAAATATTTTAATTCTATTCAAGGATGGAAAATTGAGGAATTACAATCACTATCTTTAGATCATTCTCATTCAAAAAAAACATCTACTTCATCTTTATCATCTGAAGATTTTGATGATTTACCGTTTTAGATTTTTTTTCTTATAAAAGATTATAATTGAACAATATTTGATAAATAATATCTTTTTTAATATTCCATTTACGGGAAGGAGAATATTCTTTTCCATAAGAAATAATTTGAAGATGTAATTTTTTCCAATATTTTTTTGGAAAAATATTTTTAGCATCATTTTCTGTTTGTTTGATATTTTTTCCATTACTTAATTTCCAACGAAACATCATTCTATGTATATGTGTATCTACAGGAAATACCGGAATATTTGTTATATAAGATAAGAAAACAGATGCGGTTTTGTGTCCAACACCAGGTAAAGATTCTAATTTAGAGATATCTTTCGGAATAATTCCATCATATTTTTCTATTAAAATAATGGATAAATAATAAATATTTATAGATTTTTTATTATAAAGTCCAATTTTTTTAATATAATTTTTAATATTATTTACAGATAAATCAATAATATCTTGAGGTTTTTTAATAAAATTAAACCAATGTCTTGTTAATTGATTTACTTTTTTTTCTTGACTATTAGAAGTTAATATTATAGCTATAAGTAAAGTAAATTCATTTATATAATATAATGAACTAATGGGATTAGGATAAATTAAATTTAAGGTATCTATAATAATTTTTATTTTTTTTTTAAACATATATTTTTAATAACAATTTTAATATTATTTTTTTTTTCATTCATTTTCAATATAATTGTATCTCCTTTTTTTAAAGTTTCATTAATAATACATTCAGATATAGGATTTTTGATAAATTTTTCTATTACTCTTTTTAATGGACGAGCTCCATATTCTTTATCAAAACCTTTTTTTTGAATAAATTTTTCTACATTATATTGTAAAATTAATTTATATCCTAAGTTTAATAATTGAATATTTATTTTTTCTAATTCTATATGAGTTATTCTATAAATATCTTTTTTTTGAAGAGAATTAAAAAGAATAATATCATCTATTCGATTTATAAATTCTGGAGAAAAAGTTTTTTTTAATACTTTTTCTAAATAATTTTTAGATTTATTATATTTTATCGCTTTAGTATAAAAACCTATTTCTGTACGAAATACTTTGAATTTTTGTGTTTCTGTATTAGATGTAAAAATAATAACAGTATTCTTAAAATTTATTTTTCTTCCAATACTATCTGTAACACATCCATAATCAAGTATTTGTAATAGGATATTAAATACTTCAGGATGTGCTTTTTCTATTTCATCTAATAAAATTACAGAATATGGTTTACGACGGATCACTTCTGTAAGTTGTCCTCCTTCTTCATATCCAACATAACCAGGAGGTGCTCCAATTAATCTAGAAACAGAAAATTTTTCCATATATTCACTCATATCAATACGAACTAATGATTCTTCAGAATTAAATAATTCTTTAGAAAAAACTTTTGCTAAATAAGTTTTTCCTACTCCTGTACTACCCATAAAAAGAAAAGATCCTATTGGACAATTAGGATCTTTTAATCCTGTTCTATTTCTTTTTACAGCTTTTACAATTTTATCTATAGCTTCATCTTGTCCTATAATTTTTTTTTTTAGAAAATCCGTCATTTTATTTAATTTTTTCATTTCAGCTTTAGCAATCCTATTTACTGGAATTTCACTCATCATAGAAACAACTTCTTCTACATTTTCTACAGACACTATTTCTTTATTTTCTTTAGAATATTTTTCCCAATTTTTTTGTGCTTTAATTAATTGTTTTTCAATATTTTTTTCTGTATCTCTAAGACGAGCTGCTTCTTCATATTTTTGATTTTTAACTACTTTAGATTTTTTTTTACGAATATTTTCTAATTCTTTTTCTATAAAAATAATTTCTTGTGGAACTTTAATATTTTTTATATGAACACGAGATCCTGATTCATCTAATGCATCAATAGCTTTATCTGGTAAAAAACGATCTACAATATATCTTTCTGTTAAATTTACACATGCTTTAATAGCTTCTGTAGTATAAATAACATTATGATGACTTTCATATTTTACTTTTATTTTTTTTAAAATATCAATAGTTTCTTTTTCTGAAGAAGGGTGTACTATAATTTTTTGAAACCTACGTTCTAAGGCTCCATCTTTTTCTATATATTGTCTATATTCATTTAATGTAGTAGCTCCAATACATTGAATATCCCCTCTTGCTAATGCTGGTTTAAATATATTAGAAGCATCTAAAGATCCTGTGGTCCCTCCAGCTCCAATGATAGTATGAATTTCATCTATAAAAAGAATTAAATCTTTGTTTTTTTCTGATTCATTTATAATAGCTTTCATTCTTTCTTCAAATTGTCCTCTATATTTAGTTCCAGCTACTAAACTAGCTAAATCTAAAAAAACTACTTTTTTATTATATAAAACTCTAGAAACTTTTTTTTTAACAATACGTAAAGCTAAACCTTCCACAATGGCAGATTTACCTACACCTGGTTCTCCTATAAGAAGAGGATTATTTTTTTTTCGTCTACTCAATATTTGAGATACACGTTCTAATTCTTTATCCCTCCCTACTACTGGATCTAATTTACCTTCTATAGCCATAGAATTTAAATTTTTTCCAAAATTATCTAATACTGGAGTTTTACTTCTTGTAGAAGTTCCTCCATAATAACTACTACTATATCCACTGCCTCTTCCTCCAGTTCCACTAGATCCACTACTACCATAAGAAGAAGTATAACTATCATTCTCCATATCTTCATTTGAATAAGTAGAAGTAAAAAAAATTCTTTTTTTATTATTGAAAATAATAACCATTTATTATAAAAATCATAAAAAATTTAAAAAAAGATAAAATATCTCTTTCATTTGTACAAATAAATAAAAAAATAATTTATATAATTTTTTAAGATGACATTTTTAAATGTAATTTTTCTATTAATTTATCTACAAATTTATTTTTATTAGATAATAAATTGTATTTTTTAATTGGAGAGTTTTCTAATCCTTTTGTAATAATTTTAAATTCTAAATTTATATTGTTTAATTTTTTTTTTAAAAATTTTCTAAAATAAGTTTGTATTAAAAAAAATTCATTATTCTCTAATTGAGAAGGAATGATAAAAAATATTTTATTTGTATCAATATGAAATTGTATTTCATTGATTAATAATTTTAAATAAATAGGATTAATTTTTTTAGAAAATTTATCTATAAAATTTTTCCAATTTTCTTTTAAAAATTGTATTTTTTTATTTTTTGATTTATCATAATTGTTTAAATGATATAAATAAATATTATTAGATAATTGTATTAAATATATTTCTATTATTAATCTAGAAGAAAATTTATTATATTTAAATTCATTTTCCATACAACAACAAATTTTTAAAGATTTAATTAAAAAAAATATAGATATTTTTTTTGCTTGTTGTATATAAGATTCTATAATGTTTTTTTTAAATTTTAAACTAAAAATAGTTTCAGGATCTTTAGCTAATAATAAATTTCTAAAATGTTGAGTTAAACTTTTTATAAAAATTAAATAATTAATTCCTTTTTTGAAAATTTTATCTATTAATATTAATATTTTAGAAATTTTATGATTAAATAAATCATCTACTATTTGAAAATAATAATTATTATCTAAAACTCCTAATTTATTCATAATTAATTTTTTAGATATAATTGTTTGTTCATATAATGTAAATTTATCTAAAATCGATAAAGCTTCCATTATAGATCCATTTACATATTTAGAAATAAAAAATAAAGCTTCATTGTCTATTTTTATTCCTTCTTTTTTTACAATATATTTTAAGTATAAATAAATTTTTTTTAAAGAAATAGGTTGAAAATCATAAATTTTACCACATGTTATTATAGAATCTAATATTTTATTTTTTTCTTGTAGACATATAATAAATAATATATGTAAAGGTGGGTTTTTTATTATTTTAATAATAATGTTAAAAAATTCTGTAGAAAAAGAATATATATCATTTACAATACATATATTATATTTTCCTTTTTTTGGATATAAACGTAGTTTATTGATAATACGAAAAAGATCTTCTTTAGTTGTTGTTAATAAACCGTTAATTTCAAATATATTAAAAAAATCATTTTCTTCTGCTATAGAAGAAGAAAAGTGATTTAATTCTTTAGCAAAAATTTTTGCACATGTATTTTTTCCTACTCCTTTTGGACCTAAAAAGAATGAAATTTGAGATAAATAATTTTTTTTTATAACTTTTTTTAAAATAATTATAATATCTTTTTGTCCTACAACGTCATCCCATTTTATAGGTTGATATTTTTTAGTTAACATTATAGAAAAAAAATGGTTTTTATTCATTATGAATTTAATAAAATTTCTTTAATTTTATTCGCTGCTTCTTTTAAGGTATAAGTATAATAAATTGGTAATTTACTTTTTTCAAGTATTTTTTTTGCTCTATCCTCATTTGTTCCTTGTAAACGAACAATTATTGGAATTTTTATTGAATTTATTTTCTGATAATAATTAACAATTCCCTCTGCTACTGTATCACAACGAACAATTCCTCCAAATATATTTATTAATATCGTTTTTACCGATGGATCATTAAAAATAAGATAAAAAGCTTTTTCTACACGTTCTTTATTCGCTGTTCCTCCAATATCTAAAAAATTAGCTGGATGACCTCCACTATATTTAATCATATCCATTGTAGCCATAGCTAATCCAGCTCCATTAACCATGCATCCTACATTTCCTTCTAATTTTAAAAAATTTAATTTTTCTTGATTTTTTTTTTATCTATTAATGGAGTATAAACATATTTTTTATGACGAAATAAAGCATTATCATCTAATATCATTTTTATATCTACTGCTATAAATTGATCATTAAGTTTATTATAAATTAATGGGTTTATTTCTAATAATAAAGTATCACAAGATAAATAAGCTTGATAAAGAGAAAATAAAAAAGAATGGATATTTTTTTTTATTCCTAAATTTAATCCAATTTTTCTAGATTGAAATAATTGTAAACCTAAACCTGTATCTATTTCTTCTATAAATATTTTATTTGGATATTTTTTAGATATTTCTTCTATATCTATACCTCCTTCTTTAGAATATAAAATAACATTTTTTTCAATATCACGATTAAATAATATTGATAAATAATATTCTTTAGGTTTATTAGAAAAGGTTGTTTTTTTTATATAATCATTATTATAAACATCTTCAGAAATAAGAATTTTACGAACTAATTTTCCTTTTTTTGAAGTTTGTGGGGTAATTAAATATCTTCCTAAAAGATTTTTTGATATTTTATATATTTCTTCTAAAGTTTGAACTATTTTTATTCCTCCACTTTTTCCTCTACCACCTGCATGTATTTGAGCTTTAATAATTAAGGATTTTTTTTGGGTTTTTTTAAATAAAATTTTTCCAGCTTGAACAGCTTCTTCTGGGGTAGTAGCTATGATTCCGTCAGGAACCTTAATAGAAAAGGATTTTAATATTTCTCTCCCCTGAAATTCATGTAAATTCATTAATAATAGTTTTTAAAAATAGTAAATTTAAATTAAAAATCATTTATTTTTTTCAAACATTTTTTTATTTTTTGAATGATAAGATTTTTCAATTTAGATAAAATATGATTCAAGCTAAAAATATTTAGTATATTATCATTTTTTCAAAATTAAAAGTAAATATCTTAAAATAAGATGATGTATTGTATTATTATAAAGTATAATAATTAGGATTAGTATCAGAAAAAAATAGTTTAAAAAAAACTTTAATTAAAAAAATAGGTTTTATTTTTTTTCGCCTCAACTTATACCTGATAAGGTCCCCCAAAAAATTTTTTCTTCCAAATTATAATAATAATATGTTAAAAACATATCTAAAAAATTATTGAATAAAATATTAATAAATAAAAATATGAATAATTATATATGTATGGTAAAATAAAGAATTTATGTATATAGAGTATCAATTAAGGATCATAAAATTATTTTTTTAAATGAACATTTCGGAAAAAAAATATAAAAAACGAAAATAAATTCCATAACTGTTATCATTTAAAATTAACGAATATGACTGATTAAAATAAAAAAATGAAATATTAATATAAATAAGAAAAATGCTTTTAAATAATCAACTTACTATTAAACATAAAATAAAAAAATCTAAAAATAAAAAAAATCCTCCACTTTTTTTAATGATACATGGATATGGAAGTAATGAAAATGATTTGTTTTCTTTAAAAAAAGATCTTCCAGAAGATTTTTTTTTAATTAGTATTCAAGGTTTTTATTCAATTGGTATGAATAAATATTCTTGGTATGATATTGATTTTGATAATAAAAAACAATTTATAAATATTGCACAAGCGAAAAATACTATTCAAAAAATATCTTTTTTTATAGATGAAGCTATTAAAAAATATAAATTAAATAAAAATCAAGTATGGGTTTGTGGATTTAGTCAAGGAGCTATTCTTAGCTATGCTATTGCATTTAAAAAACCTGATAAAATAAAAAATATAATAGTTTTAAGTGGATATTTAGAAAAAAATTTAATTACAACAAAAGAAATGAAAAATATTGTTGATACAAAATTAAAAATTTTTATTTCTCATGGTAAATATGATACAATTATTCCTATACAATTAGCTAAAAAAAGCTTTAATTTTTTGAAAAATTATAAAAATATTCATTTTTTTTATAAAGAATATGAATCAGGTCATAATTTGAATAATTATAATTATCAAGATCTTATCAATTGGATAAAAAAAAATATAAAAACTTTTTAAAAAAAAATGAAAAAATCTACGAAAATAATTTTATTCATATTGATATTAATAGGATCTATTTATGCATTTTTTTATAAAAAAAATTTATGTGGAATAATTTTATTTTTAATAAGCTTATTTCCTATTTTTTTTATTTTTAGAAATGAATTTTTATTATTAGCATTTTTTAAAATAAAAAAAAAAAATATAAAAGGATTAAAAAAATGTTTAAAATCAATAAAAAATCCAAAATTACAATTAACTAAAAATCAAATAGCTTATTATTATTTTTTATATGGAATTGTATATTCAGAAAGTAATATTATTAAATCTGAGAATTATATGCAAAAAGCTTTATATTTAGGGTTAAAATTTAAACAAAATATAGCTATTGCTCAATTAAATTTAGCAATAGCTTCTTTATCAAAAGGTCATAAAAAAAAAGCAGAATTTTTATTATTGGAAGCTAAAAAAAAAGATATTCATGGATTATTACATGATCAAATTAAAATAATAAAAAATAAAATGAAAAATATTGGTTATAAAAATAGACCTAATCCTTATTTTAGAAATAAATATTAAAAATTAAAACGAATAATCCATATTCCTGTATTTAAATACCCCCCTTCATTATAAATTTTTTTATAATGATATTTACTTAATAAACCGATAAAATTCCTTTTTTCTATATTTTTAAATAAATCAATATTATTAAAAAGTCTTTCTAAAATATCATAAGTTAAATCAAATCCTAATAATTGATATTTATTTAAATTTTTTCCAAATTTTTTTTTAAAAAGAGAAAATATTTTTGATTTTTTTTGATTAAAATGATATTTTGTTGTAAAAATAAATTTATATTTTTTTAATAAAGGTATATTTTGATAATAAATTTCATTATAACCTATTCCAAAAGTTTTTATTTTTTTTGTAGAAAAAAATTTTATAAAATTTATAAAATTTTTACCCAAAAAATAATCTCCTCCTAAAAAAACATAAAAAAATGGAGTATTTTTTAATGAAGATAATTGAAAATTTTTATTTAAAAAAAAAATTTGGAAATTTTCATTCCATTGTAATAATTGTTTTTTTATATTAAATACTATTTTTTTCGATTTTTTCGTACCTATTAAATATAATGTATTAATTTTTTCTTTTTTAGAAAAAAATTTTATTTTTTCTAAAATAGGTTGTATAAGAAAAAAATCTTTTACTTCAGATTGAATAACATTAGGATAATTATTTAATATTTCAGAATTTACAAATGGAGAAATAATAGGAATCTTAGGTTTTTGTTTAGCTACTACTTCTAAAGAAGAACGAAAAAAAGGACCTATAATCGCATGTATATTATTAAAATTATATGTATGTATAAATTTTTTTATTCTATTTATTTTATTTTTTGTATCAAAAACTAAAATATTTATTTTTTTTTTTTAGATAATAAATCACTAGCATATTTAGCTCCAAGATAAAAAGATAAAGCGTTTTTTTCTATTTTTTGTTGATATTTTGATTTTTTTTCATTATTTATTAATAATGGTAACATAAAAATTAAATTAATTGTAGTAGGATTTGATATTGGCTTTATTATATATTGAAATCCTAAATTTTTTTTATATAATTTTTTTTTTAAAAAATTATAATTTTTTGATATTGTTTCTTTTTTTAAAAAAAAATTTATTGTTCTTTTTTGATAATTATATGCAAATATTGTATTTGCATAAAAAAGAAAAAAGAAAAAAGAAAAAAAAATTGAAAAAATTGATTTCATATTTTTTTATTTTTAAATTCATAATTCTAATTTTTTAGAAATATTTTCACTTCCATTCATTAAAAATTTTATAGGATTTTCTAGAGCTTCTTTAACAGATATTAAAAATCCAACAGATTCTTTTCCATCAATAATTCTATGATCATAAGAAAGTGCTAAATACATAATAGGACGTATATGTACAGATTCATTAATGACAACAGGTCTTTCTATAATTTTATGCATTCCTAAAATAGCACTTTGAGGTGGATTAATTATTGGAGTAGAAAGCATAGATCCAAATACACCTCCATTTGTAATAGTAAAAGTTCCTCCTGTCATTTCATCTATCGATATTTTTCCATTACGAACACGTATAGATAATTTTTTAATTTCTTGTTCTATTCCCCGAAAAGATAAATGTTCAGCGTTTCTAATTATAGGCACCATTAATCCTTTAGGGCCTGATATTGCTATACTAATATCAAAATATTCAAAATTAATTTTATCTTCTCCTACAATCATAGCATTTATATCTGGATATAAATATAAACCTCTAATACAAGAAAGAGTAAAAAAAGACATAAACCCTAAATTTACTCCATGTTTTTTTTTAAAAATTTCTTTATATTTTTTTCTTATTATAAATATTTCATGCATATCCACTTCATTAAAAGTCGTTAGCATCGCCGTTTGATTTTTTACATTTACTAATCTTTCAGAAATTTTTTTTCTTATAGATGATAGAGGTGTTTTTATCATTGATCTAGACATGGGTGTAGGTCTTCCCATAATAGGAGAGGATGGAGAGTATTCTAAATTATCTTTTTGAAATAAAAAACAATCTTTTTTGGTAATTCGTCCATCTTTTCCAGTTCCTTTAATAGAATCAATAGAAATATTTTTTTCTTTTAAAATTTTTTTTGCTGCTGGGGAAGGAATTTTTTTTTCAATTAATACAGGAATATTCTTATTTTTTTTTATTTTTTTTTCATGCGAATTTAATTTTTTTGTTTTTTTATTATCATGTTTTTGAATCGAAGTATCTATAAAACAAATAATCTCTCCAACTTTTATTTTTTCCCCTTTTTTTACTATTAAGGTAATCACTCCATTTTCTTCTGCAGTAATGTCTAAAGTTGCTTTATCTGAATCTATTTCAGCTATAATTTGATTTTTATAAACATAATCTCCATTTTTTACAAGCCATGAGGAAACTTCGATTTCTGTAATTGATTCCCCTGGAGAAGGAACTTTAACTTTTATTATCATATGAAATTTAAAATATTTTTTTTATAAAAAAGCTGTTTCTAAAATTTTATTTTTAATTTTTAAAAATTCTGTATAAGATCCTGTAGATGGACTAGAATTTTCATTTTGAGAAATTAAATGAAAGGGGATTTTATTTCCTATTTTTCTTAAAATAAAACTCCATATTCCCATATTTTCTGGTTCTTCTTGAACCCAAAAAACTTTTTTTGTGTTTTTATATTTTTTTAAAATATTTAAAATATTTTTATCTTTTAAAGGATATATTTGTTCTAAACGAATTAAAGCTGTTTTTGTATCTTTCATTAATTTTTTTTGATTTAATAAATCATAATATATTTTTCCAGAACAAAAAATTAATTTTGTTATTTTTTCAATATTATTAATTAATGGATCATCTAAAATTTCTTTAAATTCTCCTTTAGATAATTCTTCTAAAGAAGATATACATTTAGGATGACGAAGTAAACTTTTAGGTGTAAAAACTATAAGTGGTTTTCTAAAATGAAATTTTATTTGTCGTCTTAATAAATGAAAAAAATTAGCTGGAGTTGTACAATTTACTATAAACAAATTATTATTTGCACATAATTGGAGATAACGTTCTATTCGTGCAGAAGAATGTTCTGGTCCTTGCCCTTCATATCCATGAGGAAGAAATAATACAATTCCATTTCTAATTTTCCATTTATTTTCACCAGATGCAATATATTGATCTATAATAATTTGACATCCATTACTAAAATCACCAAATTGAGCTTCCCATATAGTTAAAGTATTTAGAGAATACATAGCATATCCATAATCAAATCCCAATACACCATATTCTGAAAGTGGAGAATTATAAATTTGTATTTTTCCTTGTTTTTTATGAATATTATTTAATAAAATAATATCTTCTTCTTCTTCAGTTTTTATAATTGCATGACGTTGAGAAAAAGTACCCCTTGCAACATCTTCTCCTGATAAACGAATATTAATACCTTCATATAAAAGAGTTCCATATGCTAATAATTCTGCTATACTCCAATCTACTAATTGTTGATTATTTATTTTCTCTAATCTTTGTTGAAAAAGTAATTTTGTTTTTTTAAAAAATTTTTTATTCTTAGGAAGAGAAAAAATATTATTAGAAATTTTTAAAATTTTTTTTAAGGAAAATTTAGTATTTACTTTTTTAAAAATTTCATGATTATCATATACAATAGGAATATTTTTCCATTCTTCTTCTAAAAAAGAATGAAAAACGTTCCATTTCATATTTTTTGATTTTTCATATTCTAAATGAAGAATTTTTTCATATTTTTTTTCCATTTTTTTGATATATGCTGAATTAATAATTCCTTCATTTTTTAATTTTTCTTTATATAAATTATATGAATTAGGATGTTTAGAAATTATTTTATATAACTCAGGTTGAGTAAAACGTGGTTCATCGCCTTCATTATGTCCATATTTTCTATATCCTATCAGATCTATAAAAATATCTTCATGATAATACATTCTAAAATCTATAGCAAAATGAATGGCTCGTATAATAGATTCTATATCATCTGCATTAATATGTAATACAGGAGAAAATATGATTTTTGCTATATCAGTACAATAAAGACTAGAACGAGCTTCCGTAGGATTTGTAGTAAAACCTATTTGATTATTAATTACAATATGAATTGTTCCTCCTGTTTGATATCCTTTTAATTTAGATAATTGTAAAACTTCATATACAATTCCTTGACAAGATAAAGCAGCATCTCCATGAATTAAAATAGGAATAATTTTTTTAGAATTACTATTATTATTATAATGTCTATCTATTTTAGAACGGGTTATTCCTTCTACAATAGCATCTACAGATTCTAAATGTGATGGATTTGGGACTAAACTTATTTTTATAGATTTTCCATTTATAATTTTTTTAATTTTTGTAAAACCTAAATGATATTTAACATCCCCTGAAAATATTTTTTCTTGATATTCTTTTTCTTGAAATTCACTAAAAATATGAGAAATTTTTTTTTTAAAAAAATTGGAAAGAAGATTTAAACGTCCTCTGTGAGACATTCCTATAATAAAATCTTCTGTTCCATATTTATTATAAGGATATTCTATAATTTCTTCTAATGCTGGTAATATAGATTCATTCCCTTCTACAGAAAATCTTTTTTTACCTATAAATTTAGTATGAATAAAATTTTCAAATGCAACGGCTTCATTCAATTTTTTTAAAAAAAATTTTTTCTTTTCTATAGAAAATTTTAATATTTCTGTTTGAAACCATTTTTCAATCCATTCTATTTTTTTAGAATCTAAAATATACATATATTCAATCCCAATAGAATTACAATAAATATTTTTTAAATGATGAATGATATTTTTTAATGATGTTTTTCCAATTCCTATTAATTTTCCTACTTCAAATTTTAAATAAAGGTCTTTATCTGATAAGTAAAATTTTTTTAAATCTAAAGAAGAATAATTATTTATTTTTTTTTGTATAGGATTAGTAATCAACAGATGCCCTCTTTTTCTAAAATATTGAATTAAATTATAAACTAAAAATTCTTTATTAATAATTTGATTATCTTTAATAAAAGATTCTTTATCTATTTTTTCATTAAAATCAAATCCATAAAAAAAAGCACACCAACTAGGTTCTACTGAATTAGGATTTTTTCTAAATTTTTTATATATAGATTCTATATCCTTAACATGAATAGCGTTCAGAAAAGAATATCTATCACTCATATACTATTTTTTTATTTATCAAATTTAAACAATTTAAGAATCTATCAAAGTGAAATCATTTTTTGATTTAAAGTTTTTATATATTGATTCATTTCTTTACAAATTAAATTTAAACCATCTATATGATTTCCTATCGCCATAGAAAAAAAAGCTGTTCCCCAACATTTTCCTTTTATATAATCTGTCATTTTATATATAATTTTATTAGCATGAATATTTTTTATTTTTTTAATAATAGAATCTGAAATAGATAAAAAAATTATAGGTTTATTTTTTTGAATAAATCCTACTATCATAAAAAGATTAGATAGAGAAAATCGTAAATCTAAAACAATTTTTTTCATTATTTTAATATCTAAATCTTTTTTTTTATTAGAAGAAATATCACATATATATCTAATAACAGATAATTGAACAGATTTTAATAAATATTCTTTTTTTAAAGTTTTTATTTTTTGATAATTATTTTTTTCTATTTCTTTTTTCAATCTTTGATTTTTTTTTTGTAAAAAAAGAAAACTATTTATAGGAGATTCCGGATATTTCATCATCATTTTTAATGATTGATATTGAAAATGAATAGATTTTAAATATTTAATAGCTACCATTGAAGTAATAGCCTTAATTCTTCTTATTCCATAAGATATAGATGAATCTGATAAAATTTCAAAAATTTGAATTAATCCAGTATTTTTTACATGTGTTCCAATACATAATTCAGATGATTCTCCAAAAGTTACTATACGTACTTTATTTTGATAGTTTACATTATATTTATATCCTTTTTGTATTGCTTCTTTTAAAGAAATAAAACGTTCTTCTTTTAAAGGAAGATTAGAAAATATTAATTCTTGAACGAATAATTCTATTTTTTTTAATTCTTCTATAGTAATTTTTTGATAATGAGAAAAATCAAATCGTAAATAATCTTCACTAATATATGATCCTTTTTGTTGAATATGTGTTCCTAAAATTTTTTTTAAAGAAAAATTCAATAAATGTGTTGCTGTATGATTTTTTTCAATGTCTTTTCTCCTATTTTTATTTACTATAGCTTGAAAATAAGAATAAATCTTAGAAGGAAGTTTTTTAACAATATGTATAATAATAGAATTTTCTTTTTTTGTATTTTGAATATAAATTTTATCTATATTATTTTTTATCAAACCAGTATCTCCTAATTGTCCTCCTCCTTCAGGATAAAAAGGAGTTTTAGAAAAAACTAATTCATAATGAATATTCCCATATAAAATATTTTCAATTTTTCTATATTTTAATATTTTTATTTTACATTCTAAAAAATCATATCCTATAAAATCTTTATTTTCATTAAAAAATTTATGAGGATGAATAATAATCCAATCATTAATAATATTTTTTTCTTTTTTAGATCTTTTTTGTTGTTTTAATAAATTTTTTTGAAATTTTTTTTCATCTATTAATAAATGATTTTTTTCCGCTAACATTTTAGATAATTTTAAAGGAAATCCATATGTATCATATAATTGAAAAATACTTTTTCCATCTAATATTTTATTATTTTTTTCTTTATTTTTTGAAATTATATATTTAATTTTTTCATATCCTTTTTGAATAATTTTAAAAAAAGAATATTCTTCTTTTTCTATTATATATTGAATTTCTTTTTTTTTCTTTTCTAATTCAGGAAAATAATGATTCATTTTTAAAGAATCTACAAATTTATAAATAAAAGGTTTTTTTTTATTCAAATAACGAGTAGCATAAATAATAGATCGTCTTAAAAGACGTCTAATGACATATCCAGCTCCATTGTTGGATGGTAATTGCCCATCTGAAATAGAAAAAACAATTGATCTTAAATGATCCGCAATAATACGAATAGATACATCTTGATGAAATTCTTTTTTATATTTTTTACCTAAAGTATTTTTAATGTCTTTAATCAGAGGAAAAAAAATATCTGTTTCATAACTAGAAAATTTCTCTTGTAATACCATACATAATCTTTCTAATCCCATTCCTGTATCTACATGTTTAGTGGAAAGTTTTTTTAATGTCCCATCTGTTTTTCTAAAAAATTCTATAAAAACAATATTCCAAATTTCTATTACTTTAGGATGATTTTTATTAATTAAATATTTTCCATGAAATTTTTTTTTTTCTTCTTTATTACGTAAATCTATATGAATTTCAGTACAAGGGCCACAAGGGCCATTTGATCCCATTTCCCAAAAATTTTCTTTTTTTCCAAAAAATAAAATATGATTTTTATTAATGAATGATTCCCAATATTTTAAAGTTTCTTTATCCATAGATAATCCATCTTTTTCATCTCCAATAAAAATGGATATATAAATATTTTCTTTAGGAATATTATAAACTTTTATTAAAAGTTCCCATGCCCATTCTATAGCTTCTTTTCTAGAATAATCACCAAAAGACCAATTACCTAACATTTCAAACATAGTATGATGATAATGATCATATCCTACATTGTTTAAATCATTGTGTTTTCCAGATACTCTTAAACATTTTTGAATATTAACAATTCGTTTATATTGCGGTTTTTTATATCCTAAAAAATAATCTTTAAAAGGATTCATTCCTGCATTAATAAAAAATAAAGTAGGATCTTCTTTTAAAGTAATAGGAAAAGAAGGAATAATTTTATGTTTTTTTTTTTGAAAAAAATTGAGAAAAATATTTTTTATATGTTGATATTTCATATCATAATTATTTTTTTATTCTATATTTAGGAGATTGTTCTATAGAATCCATAATTTTTTCCATAATCATATCCGTAGTATCATTTTTTAAATCTAATTGAATAGGGGCTTTAAAACTCATTTTTTGTAAAACTCCTTTTTTTTTAATTTTAATTCCTTTTTTATCATAAGCTTTTTGAAATCCATCTATAACTATAGGAACTACAATAGGATTAAATTTTCTAATGACATGAACAATTCCTCTACGTCCAGGAGCAAAGGCTTTAGTAGTCCCTTGGGGAAAGGTAATTAACCATCCATCATTTAATGCCGTTCCCATACGAGTAATTTCCGAGATATCTACTGAACGATTTACTTTTTTATTTCCTTCTCTCCATGTTCTTCTTACAATAATAGCACCTGAATAAGTAAATAATTTTGTAAGAAAACCTTCATTCATAGTTTCTTTAGCTGCGACATAATATAAATTGACTTTGGGATTTAAAAGATAAATAGGATTATTTATGGTATTTATAAATCCATTTTTTACACTACCAAAAACGTGAAACATAGCAAAAACATCTGCAAAATAAGTTTGATGGTTAGAAACAAAAAGAACTCTTTTATCAGGAAGATCTTTAATATATTCAGTTCCTTTTAATTGTAATTTATTAAATCCATTATAACGATGATAAGAAATACACCCGAATGTAAAAATTAAAAAACGTTTTATAAAATGTAAATGACCAAATGCATCTCTGAATATAGTACTTCTTTTTTTTTTCAAATGTATTTTTTTTTTACTGATTTTTTATTTTTTTTCATAAAAAAATAATATTATAAATCAATATATCTAATATTTTTTTTATGAAAAAAATACGATATTATTGTAATTAATCCTAAAATTAATAAAATATAATAAATCCAATTAGGTATATAAAAAGGGTCTCCTTTAGCATAAGAATGTAACCCAGAAAGATAATAATTCACACCGAAATAAGTCATAATAATAGAACTTATTGCTAATAAGCTAAAAAAATTGAAAAAAAATATACTTTTTATATTTGGAATTAAACGTAAATGTAATACAAAAGCATAAATCATTATACTAATTAATGCCCAAGTTTCTTTTGGATCCCAACTCCAATAACGTCCCCAACTACTATTAGCCCATATAGAACCTAAAACAGTTCCTATGGTTAATAAAAATAGACCAATAATTAAACTCATTTCATTAATTATAGTTAATTGATGAATATGAATTTTAATTCTTTTTTTATAAATCATTTTTTTACAAAAATGAATTAAAATAAAAAATATTAAAACTAAAAAACCTAAAAAAGATCCTATAAAAAAAAAACCATAACTTGCTATAATTACAGCAACATGAATAATTAACCAATGAGATTTTAAAATTGGGACTAAATTAGTAATTTCTGGATCCATTAAATCACCATGTGCTATTATTAATAAAATAGAAGCAATCAATGCTGTTATTCCTGAAATAAATTGATTATAATAAAATAAAAAACCTATTCCAATTATACACCAACTAATAAAAATGGAAGATTCATATCCATTACTCCATGGAGCATGTTCAGAAATATACCATCTTAAAATTAAACCTAAAAATTCAAAAATAAATAAATTAAATAAAATTAAAATTAAACCTTTATAGATCCAATCTATATATTTTTTTTTAAAAAATATTTTTATAAAAGAAATTATAAGAATAATTATTCCAGTTATTAAATAAAGAAAAGGTAAAATATAAAATATATTTAATTTATTATAAATAATTTCTAAAGATATTTTTTTTTCTGAAGGTAAAATAGATTTAGCATATTTTAATTGAAATGATTGTATTTTATTTATTTCTTGATCTGCTATGTTCCAATTTTTTTCATTATTTGCATGAAATAAAGATTTTAAATAATTATTAAACATAGATAATCCAATAGGATTCAATTGATTGGAATCTGATTTTATCCAACTAGACCATGTCTGATTATTATCATTAGGAATAGGAAAAATTCGAAGATATTTTCCTTGAAAAATTCCATAAATTATGCCGACTTTTTCACTTAATTGAATAACAGCTTTATCATATTGAGTTCTTTGAATAGGATTTTTAAAAAAAGCTTTTTCATAATCTTCTTTAAAAAGAAATTTTAATTGATATGTTTTTGTATCTAATCCATATAAATCCATTAAAGAAACATAATAATTTTTATTTGCATGAGTTTTTATTAAAAAATGATTACCTCCTTTTTTATCTACTTTAATAAAAGGAACTTGAGTCCAAAAAAAATTATCTTGATGAATAGAAATTAACCATTGAGTAGCGTTTAAGTTTCCTATATAATTTTTTTTATGTATTTTTCTAAGTAATTCTAATGCAAGAGTATGTACCGGTTTTATTCTTCCTTTATTATCTTGTACTAATAAACGTTCAAAATTTTTTCCATGTTTTTTAGGTATAAGAATATTATCAGTAATTTCTTTTAAAGAACTTTTTTTAAAATTTTTAAATTCATGAATATGAGAAAAAACAAAATTACTATTCAATAATAAAAAAAATATTATAAAAATTTTAGATAAATTTTTTAATTTTTTTTTAAGAAAAGAAAATCTGCTTCCTTTCCAAAATAAAGTGAAAAACATTCCAATACTCATAAAAAAATAACCTATATATGAAAAAATAGTACCTAAATAATCATTATTTACAGTAAAATGTGTTCCTTTTCCATCTGGATCATATCCAGATTGAAAAAATTTAAAGCCTTTATAATTTAAAATATGATTCATATAAATCAAAAAATTTTTCTTTTTTAATTTATCAATCAATGTGACATGACTAATAAAAAAAGATGGAAAATTAGAACCTGGATAATATTCTACTTTAAATTTATTTAATTGTAAAAAAAAAGGAATTTTTTTAAAAATAGATCCATATCCAATAGATATTTTATGATTATTGAACAATATAGGATCACTCATTATAGTTTTATTTTTTCCTCCTAAAAAAGTAACTACTTTCGCTTTATTTTCACAAGATATTATTACCGTAATAGCATCTTTTTTATTTTCTTCTTGTTGTGGATCATCACAAGATTGAATATATTGTAATTTTCCTTTTACAATTTGATGAGGTACAACCCATTGTATAATTTTATGATTAATATCTAATTGATATAAATTTTTTATTTTTAAAGGAATTATTTTATTTTTTAATAAAAAAGTTATTTTTTTATTAATCATATTAATACTTTTTACAAAAAATGTAGATTTTACATATAATTGATTTTTTTTTTCAAAAATTTGTATTCCATAAGAAATTTTTTTATTCAGAGAAAATGGAATACCATTAATTCTAATTATTTCTCCATTTTTAATAAAATAATCTATTCTTCCTTTTTTATTATTTGAAACAATTTTTAAAATTTTTTCTGATGGAATTTTTTTATCAATAAAAATTTTTGCACAAGGGATAAATTGAATAATTTTTATTTTAAAAATATTTTTTTTAAATAAAAATTTCCCATTATATCCTTTATGAAATGAAGATAAAATATATGGATCATAATAAAATTTAGTAAAAGAGCCTTTATGAATTTTTAACTTTATATAATTTTTTCTAGAAATAATTTTTCCATTAGTTTCTCCTTCTCTGATAGACATAAAACCTTCAAAACTATAATATCTAGATATTATTCCTCCAATAAAAATAAAAATAAATGATATATGAAAAATAAATAAAGGAATTTTTTTTTTATTCCATAATTTATATTTCCATATATTTCCTATTAAATTAATTATAAGAAATAATAATATTAATTCAAACCATGTAGATTCATAAATAAAAATTTTTGCAACATCTATAGAATATTTTTGTTCTAAAAATGTAGCTATAGCCATGGATAATGCTATTATTAAGAATAAAAAAGAAGTAATTTTTGTAGAAAAAAGAATATTTTTTAATGTTCGCATTAAAATTATATATTTATGAATATGATTTAAATAATTAATCCGTCATAAGCTAAATCAACATTTTTAGGTAATTTTTTTTGAATTTCTTCATGAAAACCTAATAAATGACTAATATGTGTAAAATAAGTTTTTTTAGGATTAATTTTTTTTACAATTTTTAATGATTCGTTTAAAATAGAAGATTTTTGAATTTTTTTTCTTAAAATATTTAATACTAAAATATCTAAATTTTTTAATTTTTGTATAGTATGTATAGGAATATTACTAGCATCTGTGATATAAGCAAAATTTTCTATACGAAAACCTAAAATAGGTAATATTCCATGCCAAATAGATAAAGGAAATATTTTAAAATATTCTACAAAAAAAAAATCTTTATATTGATCTAATTCATGTATAGAAAGTTTTAAAATATTTGATTTTTTATTTTCTGAAAAAAAATAATAAAATCTTTGTTTAATATTTTCTAATACTCTACGTAATCCATAAATAGAAATAGGTTTTTTATTTTTTATATAAAAAGGTCGTATATCATCTAACCCTCCTATATGATCATAATGTTCATGTGTAACAAAAATAGCGTCTAATTTTTTATAATTACATCTTAACATTTGATATCTAAAATCTGGACTACAATCTATTAAAAATACTTTTTTATTTTTTTCTATTAAAATAGAACTCCTAAGTCTTTTATCTTTTGGATTTTTAGATAAACATACCGGATGTTTGGATCCAATAATAGGTAATCCATATGAAGTCCCAGTCCCTAAAAAAATAATTTTCATAATTTCATCTTCTATTGAAGGTATTTTTTTATTATATTTTTTTGTATTTCATTAATTATATTTTTTTTTTCTTTTAAAAATTCTTTTACAGAATCTCTTCCTTGACCTAATTTTATATTTCCATAACTAAACCAAGATCCATTTTTTTTAATAATTCCTAAATTTACTCCAATATCAAGAATTTCTCCTATATTCGAAATACCTTCTCCATATATAATATCAAATTCAGCTATTTTAAAAGGAGGTGATAATTTATTTTTTACTACTTTTACTTTTGTTCTATTTCCTAATATATTTTCTCCATTTTTAATTTGATATCCTTTTCTTATATCTAATCTTATAGAAGAATAAAATTTTAACGCATTCCCTCCAGTAGTAACTTCTGGATTACCATAAACACCAATTCTTTCCCGTAATTGATTAATAAATATAAGAATACTTTTAGATTTTCCTATGCTAGAAGTTAACTTTCTTAAAGCTTGAGACATTAATCTTGCTTGTAATCCAATTTTAGAATCCCCCATTTCTCCTTCTATTTCACTTTTAGGTGTTAAAGCTGCTACTGAATCTACTACAATCATATCAATTACACCAGATCTAATTAAATAATCTACAATTTCTAGTGCTTGTTCACCATTATCTGGTTGCGAAATAATTAAATCTTGAATATTAACACCTATTTTTTTAGCGTAAATACAATCTAATGCATGTTCTGCATCAATAAATCCAGCAAAACCTCCCATTTTTTGTGATTGAGTAATAGCATGTAAAGCTAAAGTTGTTTTTCCAGAAGATTCTGGACCAAATATTTCTATAATACGACCTTTAGGAAATCCTTTTATTCCTAATGCAATATCTAAACTTAAAGATCCAGAAGAAATAATTTCCAAATTTTCTATATGAAAATCGCCCATACGCATTACTGTTCCTTTTCCATATATTTTATCCATTTTATCTAAAATTATTTTTAAGGATCTTTTTTTTTGTTCAAATTTTTCATTCATAATATAATTACAATACAAAAATTTTTTATATAAAAAAAAATTTTTATTAAACTCTAAATTGATTCTTTAGATAAAAATTTTTCTTTTTTATAAAAAAAACTTTTTTTAATTATAGATACTTTATTTTTTGGTAATCTTAAAAAATATTTTTCTCCATCGGGAATAACATCTACAAGATATTGTGGATTTAAAAAAATTAAATCTTTATAGGAAATATTAAATTCAGAAGAAAATAATTTTAAAGATATTTTTCTTTTTATAGGTAATAATATAGTATCTTTATATTTTATATTATTATGAGAATAAGTAGGGATATTATGTTCTTTATAATAATTCATTATATAATTAATCGCAATAAATTTTGGTATATAATTTTTTGTTTCTTTTGGAAAAAAATCCCATAAACTCCAAAAATCTTTTTTATTATAAAGTTTTAATATTTTATTAATTGTTCCTGGCCCCGCATTATAAGCAGCTAAAACTAATTCCCAATTTCCTATTTTATTATATAAATATTTAAAATATTTACAAGCAGCTTCTGTAGATTTTACGGGATCATTTCTTTCATCATAAATGTAATTTTTATTTAAATTATAAATTTTTCCAGTTTCAGGCATAAATTGCCAAATACCTTGAGCTCCAGTTTTAGATGTTATAGTAGCATTTAAATTAGATTCTATAATAGCTATATATTTTAATTCCTTTGGAATATGATAGTTTTCTAATTTTTCTTCAAACATAGGAAAATAAAATTCTGATAAAGAAATAATTTTTCCTATGTATTTTCCCATACGTAAATAACTTTCTACGGAAGCATGGATTATAGTATTATATTTTAATATTTTAATTTGAGATTTTTTATTTAGATTATGAATTCTTAATTTTAATTCATCCGAATCTATATTAGTAATAATAATATTTTTTTTATGAATATTTTTTTTTTTAAAATATTTTTTTTTATTAAAAAAAAATTTTTTCCATAAATTATCTATAGGGTTTGGAAGAGAAATATTTTTATAATTTATTACACTTTTTTGTTGAATAAAAGTTTTTGATACAGATTGTACCATCATACTTTTTAAAATGAGAATAAAAAACATAATATTTCTTATTTTTATCATTATTTAAAAAAGTTCTTAAAAAAATGAAAGAATTTTTTATTCTTCTTCTATAGAATCTTTATTTTCAGAAGCTTTTTTAAATTCTTTCAATCCTGTCCCTAATCCTTTCATCAATTCTGGTATTTTTTTTCCACCAAAAAGTAAAAGAGCAAGAATAACTATTACCACTATTTCTGTGGTTCCAAATGTTCCAAGTAGCATAAATAAAACAAAAAACATTAAATGGAATTTTTTTTAAAATATAAATATAAAAAAAATTATGAATTAAATAAAATATTAAATATTAAAAATAGAATAATCTCCTAAATGAATTTTTTGAGGTTTTCCTATACAATAGGTATTATTTCCAATAATAGAATTAATAATATTTAAATATTGTATAACTGTATTATTTTGTATAATAGATTTTTCTATTCTACTATTTTTTATTTTTGTAAATTTTCCTATTGATACATAAGGTCCAATAATACTATTTTCAATAATAGTATTTTTTTCTATATAACAAGGTGGAATGATGAAACTATTATTGATTATTGCTTTTGAATGAACTAATTTTTTTTTTTTATATTCAATAGATAATATTTTTGCATTAGAAGAAATAGTTCCTGTTTTATTTCCAAAATCCATCCAATTTTTAATTTTTTGATTAAAAAATTGTATTCCTTTTTTTCTCATATTTTCTAGTGCATAAGTTAATTGATATTCTTTTTTATTTTTATTTAAAATACATTGTAATTCTTTTTTTAAAAGAGAACTATTTTTAAAATAATAAAGACCAATCATTGCTAAATTAGATTCATAATTTTTTGGTTTTTCTATAAAACGAGTAATTAATCCAGAAGAATTACATGTTACTACACCAAAAAAATTAGGATTTTTTACTTTTTTTGTCCATATTATATTTTCTATATTTTGATTAATTTTAAAATCGTCATGGTAAAACAAAGTATCAGAAAAAGTAATAATAATTGGTCCTTTTAAAGAGTTTTTTGCTTTTAATAAAGCATCTGCGGTCCCTAATGGTTCTTTTTGATAGTATAAATTAACATGTATTCCAATATTTTTAGATATTTTTATTAATTTTTCTTCTATTTTTTTTTCTAAATTTCCTATTATAAAAATAATTTCTTTTATAGGAAAAATAGATCGAGATAAATTTTCTATTATTCTTTGAATAATTGGTTTACCTAAAATTTTAATTAATGATTTAGGAGTTTTTAAAGTATGAGGTCTCAAACGTGAACTTTTTCCTGCCATAGGAATTATAATTTTCATAATTTTAATAAATTTTTTTTTATAATCCTGTACTTCCAAACCCTTTATGATTTCTTATACTTTTATTTAAAATACAACAAGGATCCCATTTAATTTTAGTTTCTTTATAAATATTCATTATAGCGATTTTTTCATTAGGTTTAATGATAATAGTTTTAAAAGAAGAAATATTAATAATAATAATTTTTATTTCTTTATAAAAAAAATTTTTTTTTATTATTATTTTTTTTTAGATATATGAAGAATACAAATTGTTTTAGTAGAAATAAATTTATTTTTTATAATAAAATTTTTTCTAAAATTTTTATAAAATTTAATATATACTCCAGTAGATATTAAAGTTCTACCTAAAAAAAATATAGGAATAATATTTTTAATATTAGCTTTTAAAATCAATTTATATTAATGTTTTTTATATATTTTTTTATTTATAAATAAATTTATAAATGTCAAATAAAAAAATAAAAATTAAATATAGTAATTCTAAAAATAAACGAATATTTATTTTACTTTCATAAATTTCCATATATAATACTAAAGAAATTGCTAATAATAAGTGGAAAAGAATCTTCCATATTTTTTTATAAAAATTATTAAAATTTTTTTTACCCCAAAAATATAAAAATATTACCATACTACCATAAGAAGCCATTGTCCCCCAAGCAGGAATCATAAAATTATTATTAGGAATTAATACAAAAATTATATTAAATAATATAGTAATTAAAACACCTATTAAAGATATATAAGTTCCAATTATAGGTTTATCTATAATTTTATAAAAAATTGATAAATTAGTATATATTCCTAAAAATAAATTTCCCATCATTACTATCGGAATAATAGATATAGCTGTATGGTATTTTTTATCAATAAAAAAATCAATAATAAAAGAAATATTTCCACATATTAATACATAAAATATTAACCCAAATAAAATAAATAAATAAGTAATTTCTTCATAATAAAAAATAGCATTAGAATCTTTAGATTTTTTAAAAAAAAAAGGTTCAATTCCTAATCTAAATGCACGAATATATAAACTCATAAAAGAAGAAATTTTATAACAAGCAGAATAAGCTCCATTGATTTCATCAGTTAGCCATCTTTTAATTAAAATTTTATCTAAATTTTCATTAATAGAAAATGCAATAGTTCCTAACATAATTGGTATTCCATAGTTTAACATTTCTTTAGCAATATTTTTATTAAATTTTTTTATAGTTACTTTTTTTAAACAAAGAGGAAGTATTAAAATACAATTGCTAAAAGATGAAATCATATTTGAAAAAAAAATATATCCTGTTTTATCTGTAAAAGAGTTTATCCAATTATAATAATAATCATTAATAAAATTTTTTTTATAAGAATAAAAATAAAATATGATTAAAATAGATTGAATTATTATATTAATAATATTAATTATCGTATATTTTAAAGCCATTTCATTAGCACGTAACCAAGCCATAGGAAGAATACAAATAGTATCAAAAAATATAATTAAAAAAAACATAAAAAAATATTCTGTATGATTTTTATACCCGGTAATAAATACTATATATTTTATTGAAAATAAAAATATTATTAAAAAAAAAGAAGTAATGAATAATTGTAGAAGAACAGCTGTTGAAAAAATTATTTCTTTATTGTATTTTTTTTTAGATATAAATCTAAAATAAGTATTTTCTAATCCAAAAGAAAGAAATCCTATTACTAAAAAAGATAAAGCATACATATCCGTATAAAGAGAAAATTCACCTATTTTTAAAAAATTTGTAAAAAATTTTAAAAAAAAATAATTAATAATTTTTGGAAAAATAGATCCTATAAAATAGATAATAGTTTGAATTATTAATTTTTTATACACAAATACAATACTTTTTGAAGTATTTTACACTAATTTCTACATTTTTTATCCATATCAAATTTTTTTATTTATTAAAAAATTTATGTTATAGTATCTATATAGATAGTATTTATTAAATTTGATGAAAAAAATATAAATGAATTATTTTAAAAAAAATTCAGAAGAATTTATAAAATTTGCTATTAAAGATCAAAAAATTAATAGTTTATTGATTGATCATTATATTAAATTAATGACTCCTTATATTGTAGAAGAGCGAAAATTAAACGTAGCTCAAATGGATGTATTTTCTCGTTTAATGATGGATCGTGTAATTTTTTTAGGAACTCCGATAGAGGATCAAGTTGCTAATATAGTTCAGGCACAATTATTATTTTTACAATCAGTAGATTCTTCCAAAGATATACAAATTTATATTAATTGTCCAGGAGGAGATGTACATGCAGGTTTAGGAATATATGACACTATGCAAATTATAGAACCAGATGTCGCTACTATTTGTACAGGAATAGCCGCTTCTATGGCAGCTGTTTTACTTTGTTCAGGCGTTAAAAATAAAAGATCTGGATTAAAACATTCTAGAATTATGATTCATCAACCTATAGGAGGGACTCATGGACAAGCTTCAGATATAGAAATTACTGTACGTGAAATTTTAAAATTAAAACGAGAATTATATGAAATTCTATCTATACATTCTGGATCTCCTATTGAAAAAATAGAAAAAGATTCTGATAGAGATTATTGGATGACATCCGAAGAGGCTAAAAAATATGGAATGATTGATGAAGTTTTAACATCAAAAACAATTAAAAAATAATCACGACAGGATTCGAACCTGTAACCTACTGCTTAGAAGGCAGTTGCTCTATCCATTTGAGCTACGTGATCTAAAATAATCGGGGTAGCAGGATTTGAACCTACGATCTCCTGGTCCCAAACCAGGCGCGATAACCAAACTACGCTATACCCCGTATTTTTTTTATAACTAACGGAGAATGTGGGATTCGAACCCACGCAGTATATTTTATACCGACAGTTTAGCAAACTGTTCCGTTAACCACTCCGGCAATTCTCCAAAAATTGATTACAAATCTAAAATAGATATATTAAATAAACAAATTATTTAGGACATTGAATACTAGGAGTATGATAAAGAGTAATTAATTTTTTTTGAAGAACTTTTTTAATTTTTTCTATTTCTTTTAAAGTAATATTTGCATTAGAAAATTGATTTTCATTTTTTTTATTATTAATAATTTTTTCTACTAATTTTTTTAAATTTGTATGAGATGGATTTTTTATACTTTTTGATGCTGCTTCTACAGAATCACATATCATTACAATGGCAGTTTCTTTAGAAAAAGGTTTTGGTCCAGAATATTTAAAAAATTTTTTATCTATTCTCATATTAGGACATTGTTTTTTTTGTTTTTTGTAAAAATAATAAATAAGACTATTTCCATGATGCGTACGTATAAAATCCATAATAGTATTAGGAAGATCATATTTTTTTGCTAATTGAACACCAATAGAAACATGTTCTAAAATAATTTTAGCACTTTCTTTAGGACTAATATTTTCATGAGGATTAAATAAATTATGTTGATTTTCTATAAAAAAAATAGAATTTTTAATTTTTCCTATATCATGATAAATAGCCCCTATTCTAACTAATAAAGAATTTGCTCCAATAGAAATTGCTGCTTCCTCCGCCATATTAGATACAGTTAAAACATGTTGTAAAGTTCCTGGAGCTTTTTTTGATAATAATCTTAATATAGGAGTATTTGGATCAGATAGTTCTAATAAAGAAATATCTGAAGTAATATTAAATAATTTTTCAAAAATAAAAATTAATGGGTGAATAAATAAAGTTAATATCCCATTTAAAAAAAATAAATAAAAATTATATAAAGAAATATTTTCTAATGATCCTTTAAATATTAAAGTAATAGAGCAAAAAGTAATTGTATAAATTACAGGAATTTTAATTAAAGAAATAAATAATAAACTAGACATTTTATAAATATTTTTATTAATTAATAAAACTAAAAAACCTGTAACAATTTGAATAATAATAAATTCAAAATTATTAGGAATAATACATGATAGCAATAAAATAATAATAATATATATAATAAAACTTAAATGAAAATTAAAAAAAGCACGAATACTTAACTTATAGGAAGGACACAATAAGGAATTAAATATAATATTTTATAATGATAATTTAAAATAATTATCGTAATTAATGAAATTAATAATATATTAATTATTAAAAAATTAATTTTTTTATGATTTTTAAATATCTTATTCAAGAAAAAAAAGATAATACTTAATATTATTAAATATCATAAAATTAAACCATAATTTTTTTTTATTCCATATTTTATTTTCATATTTTTTTTAAATTTTATTTTATCTAATAAAATAGATTAATTTTTTTTTAAAAAAATAAAATCAAATGGAAAAAATAGATCTATATAAAACCAAATTTTTTCCTTATAAAATTTATATTTAAAAATATATTTTTTAGGAAAAAAATAGTTAAGAATAAGATAGTAATAATTAAAACTAAAATCTTATATATACATATTTTTATATGTATAAAATTTGACCATTCCAATAAAAAATTGAAACTAGACAATTTTTTTGAAAGGATAAAATGATTTAAAAATAGTTGAATTTAAAGAGATAATTATCTCATAATAATATTTTTTCTACTTTAAGAAGTAGATGTGTGTTTTTTTAAAATATTAGAAAGTAATCTATTTTCATCATTAATACTTTCTTCTAAACAAATAGTAGATTCTGTTCTTAACACTCCTTTTATTTTTCCTATTCTAGATATGACATTTCTAGCATCTGAAGGATCTTTAGCAATAATTCTACAAAAAAGATTATACTTCCCGGAAGTAATATATAATTGTACAATATTTGGAATTTTTTTTAATTCTTCTTTTACTAATTGAGATTCACGTGAATCAGATAATATTCCTACAAAAGCAATTAAATGAAAACCTAATGATTCATAACCAATAATTAAGGTACTTCCTTTTATAATTCCATATTCTTCTAATTTTTTAACTCTTACATGAACAGTCCCAACCGATAATGGTTTAATTTCTTTACTGATTTGTTTACTAATTTCAGTATATGGAATTCTAGCATTTAAATTCAGTTTTTTTACAATAGTATTGTCTATTTCATCTGTATGATATCTTAAAATCATTGTTATATATTTTTATTTTTTTTGTATATAATAAAGGTATTAAAAATATTAAGATACAAAACTTTCCTTTTAAGATATATTTACTTCTCTTTCAATCTATATTTTAAATTTTTTTATATAAAAAATTTATAATATTTTTTAATATTATTAAATAAAATTAATTTTTTTGAAAAAAAAACTTATTATTCTAGGGATAGAAACATCTTGTGATGATACAGCTGTTTCTATCATTAGAAATACAAAAGTATTATCTAATATAATTTTACATCAAAAAATTCATAAAAAATATGGAGGAGTAGTTCCAGAATTAGCTGCTAGATATCATGATAAAAATATTTATTTTGCTGTAAATAAAGCTATTGTAGTATCTAAAATTAATAAATATCAAATTGATGCTGTATCTTTTACTTTAGGACCAGGGTTAATAGGATCATTATTAATAGGAGCATCTTTTGCAAAATCATTTTCAATAGGATTAAAAATTCCTCTTATATCTGTTAATCATATTCGAGCACATATACTTACACATTTTATAAATGATGCTAATATTAATAATAAAATTCCAAAATTTCCTTTTTTATGTTTAATGATTAGTGGAGGTCATACTCAAATTATTTTAGTAGATGATTTTTTTAAAATGAAAATATTAGGATCTACTTTAGATAATCCTGTAGGAGAAACTTTAGATAAAATAGCGAGAATATTTGGTTTTTCTTATCCAGGAGGTCCTATATTAGATTTTTTTTCTAAAAATGGAAATTCACAAAAATTTATTTTTTCCAAACCATTAGTAAATGGATTAAATTTTAGTTTTAGTGGATTTAAAAGTCAAGTAATTCAGTTTATAAAAAATGAAACAAAAAAAGATTCTTTTTTTATAAAAAAAAATTTATCAGATTTATGTGCTTCTGTACAAAAAATTATTGCAGAAATTCTTTTAGAAAAAATAAAAAAAGCTACTTTAAAAACTAAAATATTTAGAATAGTTTTAGCTGGAGGAGTTTCTGCAAATAATGAAATTAGACGACTTTTTTTACTTCAAAAAAAGAAGAATAAAAAATGGGAAATTTTTTTATTAAAAAAAAAATATACAACAGATAATGGAGCTATGATAGCAATAGCAGGTTTATTAAAATATAAACAGCATTTATTTTCTACTATAGATGTTACTTCGTATTCAAAATTTAAAAAATTTTAAGTACAAGAACAAATGAGATTTCTATCTCCATAACTATCATTAATTCGATTAACAGATGGCCAAAATTTTCTTTTTTTTACCCAATTTAATGGATATGCCGCTTTTTCTCTATTATATGGATAAGTCCAATCATTATTAGTTAATAATTCTAAACTATGTGGTGCATTTTTGAAAACATTATTTGTTGTATTATATTTCCCTTTTTTTATTTCATCTATTTCTTTTCTGATATTAATCAGTGTATCAATAAAACGATCTAATTCTTCTTTAGATTCACTTTCTGTAGGTTCTATCATCATACATCCTACTACAGGAAAAGAAATTGTAGGAGCATGATATCCATAATCCATCATTCTTTTTGCTATATCTAGAACGTCTATTCCTATAGATTTATACATTCTACAATCAATAATAAGTTCATGTGCTACTTTATTGTTTTTTCCTATATATAATATTTTATAAAAATTTTTAATTTTTTCCTTTATATAATTTGCATTTAATATGGATATTTCTGTACATTTTTTTAATCCATCTGGACCTAAAAGACGAATATAAGCATAAGGAATAGTTAAAATTAAAGGAGATCCATATGGGGCAGAAGAGATCGTTAATGTTGTTTGAGAATTTTCTCCTTTTTTTTTATGAAAAGGATGATTTGGAAGAAAAGGATATAAATGTGAAGCAACACAAATAGGGCCCATTCCTGGCCCTCCTCCTCCATGAGGGATAGAAAAAGTTTTATGAAGATTTAAATGACATACATCGATACCTAAACATGCTGGTTTAATTAATCCAATTTGTGCATTCATATTAGCTCCATCCATATAAACTTGTCCTCCATATTTATGAATAATATCTGTAATATCTTTAATATTTGATTCAAATATCCCATATGTAGAAGGATAAGTAAGCATAAGTACAGATAAAAAGTCTTGATTTACTTTTACTTTTTCTAATAAATCATTTTTATCAATAGTTCCATTTTTTTTATTTTTAATTAAAATTACTTTCATTCCAGCCATCATAGCAGAGGCAGGATTAGTTCCATGAGAAGAAGAAGGAATTAAAGCTATATTTCTTTTTTTTTCGTGTAAAGAATTATGAAAAGCTTTGATTACCATCAGTCCCGCATATTCTCCTTGAGCTCCAGAATTAGGTTGTAATGAAACTCCATATAATCCAGTAATTTCTTTTAAATATTTTTTTAATTTTTTAAAAATTAATTGGTATCCTTTAGTTTGTTTTATAGGGGCAAAAGGATGAATATTTCTCCATTCATATTGACTTAAAGAAAGTAATTCTGTAGATGCATTTAATTTCATAGTACATGATCCTAATGGAATCATAGAATGATTTAATGAAAGATCTTTTTTTTCTAATCTTTTCATATAACGAATTAATTCATTTTCTGAATGATATTTATGGAATATGGAATTTTTTAAAAAATTAGATTTTCTTTTTAAAGAATTAGGAATTCTTGATGTGTTCTTTTTTTTATATTTAAAAAATTGATTTTTTTTTTTGAATTTATTGAATATAGAAACAATATGATTGATATCTTTTACATTAGTAGTTTCATCTAAGGTAATAGTCATATGATGATTGTCAATATATCTAAAATTAGTTTTTTTATATTCAGCTACTTTTTTTAAATCTTTTAAAGAAAAATTATTTTTTTTATTTATTTTAATGTAAAGTGTATCAAAATAAAAAATATTTACTTGAGTAATACTATTATTACCCATAATAGATATCAATTTATATTCTAATTTTTTAGTATATTTATGAATATTATGAGCAATAAGGGATAACCCTTTTGGCCCATGATATAAAGCATACATAGAAGCCATAATAGCGGGTAATACTTGTGATGTACAAATATTGGAAGTTGCTTTTTCTCTTTTTATATGTTGTTCTCTAGTTTGTAAAGCCATTCGAAAAGCTTTATGATGATTTTTATCGATAGTTTCTCCAATAATTCTTCCTGGAATAAAACGTTTGTATTTTTCATGAGTAGAAAAAAAAGCAGCATGAGGGCCACCATATCCCATAGGAATTCCAAAAGATTGTGTAGATCCAATTACTACATCTGCTCCAAATTCTCCAGGAGGTTTTAATAAAGTAAGTGATAATAAATCAGTAGATATTATTATAGATATATCTTTTTTTTTTGCAAATTGGATAATTTCATGATAATCATAAATTTCTCCTAAAGAGGAAGGGTATGGGAGTAATAAACCAAATATTTTTTTATTTTTATATTTTTTATCGCATAAGTTTTCATGAAAATCTTGAATTAAATTAATCCCTAAACCATTACATCTAGTTTTTAAAATTGCTAAAGTTTGTGGAAAAATTTTATTTGAAACAAAAAAATAAGAATTATTTTTTATTTTTTTATTTTGAAATTTTTCTTTATAAATCATAAACATAGCATCAGCTGTAGCAGTTCCTTCATCTAACATAGATGCATTACTAATTTTCATTTTAGTAAGATCTGAAATCATAGTTTGAAAATTCATTAAAGCTTCTAAACGTCCTTGAGATATTTCAGATTGATAAGGAGTATAAGGGGTATACCAATTAGGATTTTCTAAAATATTTCTTTGAATAACAGATGGAGTAATTGTATTTTTATATCCTAATCCTATATAAGAACGATAAATTTTATTTTTTTTACTAATTTTATAAATATGATTTAAATATTGATATTCAGAAATAGAATAAGGAATATTTAATTTTTTTTTCAAAAAAATTTCTTTTGGAATGGTTTGATGAATTAAATTTTTTATAGACTTACATTTTAATACTTTTAACATTTTTTTAATGTCTGTATTAGAAGGACCTATATGTCTATAATAAAATTTTTTTAGAATAAAATTATTATTCATCATAAAAAATAAAAATTATGTTTTTATTACTTTTTTTTTTACAAAGGTAGATAAATATTATTTTAAGTAATTTAAAGAATCTCGTAAAAAAAATTCATACATTTATTGAAATAATATCCAAAAAAATGAAAGTTACTATTATTGGAGCAGGGAATGTTGGGACTTCATGTGCTAGTTTATTAGCCCAAAAAAATATTGTTAAAAAAATTGTATTATTAGATATTAGAGAAAAATTATCTGAAGGAAAAAGTTTAGATATATCTCAAATGTTACCGATTATTAGATCTAATACTCAAGTTATTGGATCTAATAATGATTATTCTAAAACTAAAAATTCTGAAATTATTATTATTACTTGTGGTATTCCTAGAAAACCAGGAATGAGTAGAGATGATTTATTAAATCATAACGCAAAAATTATAAATTTTGTCACTAAAAAATCTATTTTTTTTTCACCAAAAGCTAAAATAATTATTGTTTCAAATCCATTAGATATAATGGCTTATGTTAGTTATTTAACCGCAAAAATAGATTCATCTCGTATAATTGGAATGGCAGGAATATTAGATACTTCTAGATATCGTTTTTTTTTATCTAAAGAATTAAATTGTTCTCATACAGATATACAAACTGTATTATTAGGAGGACATGGAGATACGATGATTCCTTTATATAGATATACTACAATATCAGGAATTCCTTTGATGGAATTTTTATCAAAAGAAAAAAATCAAAAAATTATTGAAAAAACTAAAAAAGGAGGAGAACAAATTGTAAATTTATTGGGAATATCAGCATGGATGGCTCCTAGTGCCTCAGTATTAGAAATGGTGGAATCTATATTGCATAATTCTAAAAAAATTTTATCTTGTTCTGTTTTTTTAAATGGAGAATATAATTTGTATAATTTATATTTAGGAGTACCAATTATTTTAGGAAAAAATGGAGTAGAAAAAATATTAGAATTAAAATTAAATATAGAAGAGATGAATCTTTTAAAAGAATCAGCTAATTATGTAAAAAATATGATAAAAAAATTACATAATTTTAATTTTTAGTATAACAATGATGTAGTATGACAAAAAATATTTTATTTTTAGTAGCTCATCCTAATATAGAAAAATCAATTTTAAATAAAAAAATTGTAAAAAATATTAAAAATAAATATAATAATAATATTATTATAAGAAAATTATATAATATTTATCCTAATTTTAAAATAAAAATAGAGGAAGAAATTAATATTCTTTTCAAGATAAATTGTATTGTTTTTCAATTTCCATTATATTGGTATAGTTATCCTTCTTTATTAAAAGAGTGGAAAGATCAAGTTTTAACTAAATTATATTATGATAATAATAAAATTTTATATGGGAAACATTTATTGGTCTCTATTACAACTGGATCTGATAAAAAATCTTTTCATGCTGGAAAAAAGAATAATTTTACTATAGATGAATTTTTACGACCAATACAACAAACAGCTTATCTGTTCCATATGATTTATCATGGATATGTACATATCTCTATTTCTTCTATAAAAAAAAATGATAATTTAAATCAATATACAGATAAAATGATTTATAAAATAAATCAATGGATTAAATAAATTTTTTATTTTTCTATAAATATTAATAATTCTCCTTTTTTATAATTAATTTTTATTTTATTTTTCATTATTTTATTTCTAATACCTATGCATTTTCCTATTTGTAATATACCATTATGTATTGGATACTTTAATCCATGAGTATAAAGTCCTTCTACTTTTGTAAATGGAAAAAGAGAAATTATTTTATTTTTTTTCTGATAAAAAATGTTTTTTTTATCAGAAAAAAAATAATAATGATAATGATCATGAAAAATAATAGATAATTTTTTTTTATATTTTAATGCTGTAGATAAATTACCTAAAAAATGATCTTGTTCTTTTCCACTACCACCCCAAACATTTACATTAAAAAAACCTTTATTATATATTATTTTTAAAGCTTTATCAAAATCTGTATATTTTTGATCTAAAGTTTCAAATAAATAATAACCTAAAGGAATATTTTTTTTAAAAAAAGAATCAAAATCTCCACTGATATAATCTACTTTTAATCCCATTTTTTGTAAATAATAAAAAGCTCCATCTACAGCAAATATTTTTTTATTTAAAAAATATTTTTTTTTAGAATAAACTGAATATAGATTAGGGGGGTCTCCATTTAAAAATAAACCTATTTCTGGACCTTTAAAACGATGATTCATTCAGTAGTTTTTATTTTATAATTTTTCATTAATTGATTTCCTAAATAAACTTTCCTTACTATAGGATCTTGTAGTAATTCTTTAGAAGTTCCATTTTTTAATATTTTTCCTTCAAATATTAAATAAAGACGATCAGTTATCATAAATGTTTCTTTAACATTATGATCAGTAATTAATATTCCAATATTTTTTTTTTTTAAAAGAAAAATAATTTTTTGTAATTCTTCCATAGATATTGGATCAATTCCAGAAAAAGGTTCATCTAAAAGTATAAATGTAGGATTGATAGATAAACATCTAGCAATTTCTATCCGTCTACGTTCTCCACCAGATAAAAGATATCCTAAAGATTTTCGTATATGTTGTAATCCAAATTCTTCAAGTAATTCTTCTGTCTTTTTTTTTCTTTCTTTATAAGAATATTTTTTCATTTCTAATATACATAAGATATTTTCTTCTACAGATAAATTTCTAAATATAGATGGCTCTTGTGATAAATATCCAATTCCTTTTTGAGAACGTTTATAAATTGGATAATTTGTTATATTTTCCTCATTAACAATAATTTTTCCTGTATCTGGTCGTATAATTCCTACAATAATATAAAATAATGTAGTTTTTCCAGCTCCATTAGGCCCAATTAAACCTACTATCTCACCTTTTTTTAAAAAAATAGAGATATTCTTTATTATATATTTTTTTTTATATTTTTTATATATATTTTGAGTAATTAAAGTCATTTAAAATTATTATATTAAATTTAATATTATGTTTAATAAATTTTATTTAATAATATTATTATTTTTTCTTTCTTTTTCTTTTTCTTTAGAAAGAATAGGAGGAATTTCTGCAATTATAGATAATGAAATTATTTTAGATTCAGAAGTTAAATCTTATTTATATAATCATCAAAATATGTCTTTTCAACAAGCAATAAAAAATTTATTAACTAATAAATTAATATTATTATATGAAAAAAAAGATCCTAACATAGATAAAAAAGAATTAGAATTAAAAATAGAAAATATAATTTTTAATATTAAAGATCAATTTAATAATACAAATAAAAAAAATAATTTATATTTTAAAGAATTTTTAGAAAAATTAACTGAGGATATTAAAAATAATTATTATATAGAAAAATTTTATAAAAAAATAATGGAAACTATTGATCTTTCTCCTGAAGAGGTAAAATATTTTATAAATCATAAAAAAAAGGAAGAACGACCTATTAGTCCTAAACAAATTTATATTTCTTATATAAAATTATATCCAAAAATAAATTTGAAAAATAAAAAAAATATTTTAAATTTTTTAAAAAAAATAAAAAAAGAAATACATACTAGTAGTGATTTTTCTACAAAAGCTATTTTATTTTCTGAAGATTTAAATACTGCATTAAAAGGTGGGATTATTAAAGGAATTAAAAAAAATTCTTTAGATAAAAAATTTGAAAATATAGTTTTTTCTTTAAAAGAAAAACAAATATCTGATCCTTTTGAAACAAATTTAGGTTTTCATTTAGTTTTTTTAGAAAAAATAAATGAAAATAAAAGAGATATTAAACATATTTTAATTAAAAATAAATATACAGAAGAAGAGTTAATTAAAATAAAAAATTTTGCATATTATCTAAAAAAAAAATTATTAAAAAATAATTTTTCTTTACAAAAGAAAAATTATACTTCAAAAATAGTAGATGTTTTTATTTTTAATAATATTTTATTCAATGAAAAAAATATATCAAAAAAAATGAAAAAAGCATTAAATAATTTAAAAAATGGAGAAATATCTATTCCTTATCAAGAAATAATTGATGGTAAAAACGTTTTTTTTATTGTAAAATTATTAAAATGTATTCCTGGTCATCCTTTTTCATTTGAAAAAGATTATTCAATTTTAAAAGAATATGCAAATAAAATGAAACAACAAGAAATAATAAAAAATTGGGTAAAAATTCAATTAAAAAAAACTTTTTTTAAAATAGATAATTCGATAATAGATAAATGATTTTAATGATTTTTATTTATATAAACCTGCATAATATCCATTTAATTGAATAAGTTCTTGATGTAACCCTTTTTCTACAATATTTCCATTTTTAATAACAAATATTTTATCCGCATTTTGTAATGTAGATAAACGATGAGTAATAATAATAGAAGTTTTATTTTTTGTTAAAATCTCTGTAGCATGATAAATTAATTTTTCTAACTTTTTATTTAAAGAAGTAGTAGCTTCATCTAAAATTAACATAGAATAAGGATGCATTTGTACTCTTAAAAAAGCTATTAATTGTTTTTCTCCAAGGGATAAAATTTCACCTCTTTCTTTTACTACATATTGATATCCATGAGGAAAAGAATTAATTAAATTATGAATACCTATTTTTTTTGCCATCTTTTGTATTTTTTCTATACTAATTGAAGGATCTCCTAAAGTTATATTGTTAATAATAGAATCATTAAATAAAAAAGGATCTTGTGTTATTACTCTTATATGAGATCTTAAATTTTTTAATTTAATATCTTGAATTTTATACCCATCAATAAAAATATTTCCTTTTTTTATTTCATATAATCTAGAAATTAAATGTGTAATAGTTGATTTACCAGAGCCTGTAGATCCTACTATAGCTATTTTTTCCCCAGGATTAATTTCAAATGAAATTCCATTTAAAACCATTTTTTTATTAAAATAGGAGAAATAAACTTTATTAAAAATAAGATGTCCTTTAAATTTTTTTATTTTAATTTTTCCTTTATCTAAAATAATTTCTTTCGAATCTAATATAGAAAAAATACGTTCTATTCCAGCTAATCCTTTTTGTATAATATTAAATCTATCTGCTATCTGACGAATAGGACGAAAAAGAAGATAAATAAAAAAAATAAAAGCAATAATTTGCCCTGGTTTTACATTTTCTTTTTCAATAGCATGAATTCCACCATATAATATAACAATACTTATGGTTGCGGCAGAAATTAATTCAATTATAGGAAAAAAAATAGAAAAATAAAAAATAGTTTGAAAATGTGCATTCATCAATTTTTGATTAATAGATTTAAATTTTAAATATTCTTCTTTTTCTTTATGAAATAATTGAATAATAAGCATTCCTATAATTTTTTCTTGTAAAAAACTATTTAAAAAAGACGTTTGTATACGTTCTTCATGAAAAGTTTTTTTTAATATTTTTTGAAAAAAACGAGTAATAAAAAACATAAAAGGAATAGTAAAAAAAACAATTATAGAGAGTTTTTTATGGACAGTATACATCATAATAATAATCATCATGATTCTTAAAATATCACCAGATATTAGTAATATGCCATCATTAAATATAACAGTAACAGTTTCAATATCAGATACTGAATAAGAGACTAATTTTCCTATTGGAATTTTATGAAAAAAAGAAGTTTTAAAATATAATAATTTATTAAATAATAAAATTCTTATTTTTTCAATAACATTTTGAGCTAAAATATTGGAAAAATATAATAAAAAAAAATGAAATATACTTTCCAAAAAAAGAAGAAAAAAAATCCATATTAAAATATTTTTTAATCCAAAAAAATCTTTATAAATAATATGAACATCTATTGCTTTTTGTATTAATTTAGGACGGTAAGCTGATATAAAAGAAATTAATAGAGAAATACTTATTGTAGAAAATAAAATTAATTTATAATGAAAACTAATTTTTAAAAGTTTTTTTAAGGAAGATTTTTTTTTTTTCATAAAAAAATGTCTTCTGAATAAATAATTTTTGTTAAAAATAAACCAAAAGAAGGGGCTATTGGACTAACATAGTCCTTATTTTTAAATTCTAAAATTTTTATAAATTGATTGATACTGATTTTTTTCTCCCTACATCAATTAATGATCCTATAATAGATCTTACCATAGATCTTAAAAATCTATTAGCTTCAATAGTAAAACAAAGATAATTATTATATTTAAACCAATTGACATAATATATTGTACATATATTATTATTAGTTTTATTTTTTTTTTTACAAAAAAAACTAAAATCTTTATATTTTGTTAAAAATTTAGAAGCTTGAGTCATTTTTTTAATATCTAATGGATAATAACAAAACCAAGAAAAATCTTGAAAAAATGGATTTTTTTCACATGTTAAATAATATTTATAAATACGTTTAATTGCATGAAATCGAGCATGAATATGTTTTTTAACGGGAAAAATATTTAAGACATGAATGGAATTTGGTAAAAAAATATTTAATTTATGTATTAAATTTTTATTAATTTGTTGTTCAAAATCAAAATGAGCAAACATTTGTTTAGCATGAACACCAGTATCTGTTCTTCCTGCTCCTACTACATTTATAGATGTTTTTAATAATTTAGATAAACAATATTCTAATTTTTCTTCTACAGAAGAACTATTTCCTTTTTGTATTTGCCATCCATGATAATATTTTCCATTATAAGCTAATTCAATAAAAAATCTCAATAATATTGTAATTTTAAAAAATTATTTTTTTAATTTAAAATTCTAAATAATAGAACATTTTTGTTTAATCTCTGTTATTGTAATAATTAATGGAGGAGTAATACATAATGATTTTTTATTATAAAAAACTAAAAAAAATTAATCTTTTTTTTTGAGAAAAAAAAAATAAAACTTTTTGGGTTTTATCTTCATGATAAAGGGCTATTATTATCATGAATATATTTGATTATTTTGTATAAATAATTTTTTTTTATATAAATTTTTATTAAGAATAAATCAATTAATAATATTACAGTAATGTCTATTGACATTATACAAACAGGATTAGTTAAATCTCCTGGAATTTTTTTATAAAAAAAAAATCATAATTCGATCATAAAACCATTAATTGTCATTATTTCCCTCCTTACACATATCTTTTTCTATTATTCAGAAATAATACTATAATTATTGCAAATTCTTCTATCAAATTCTTTTTTTATTTTATATAAAATCATTAATGTTTTTTTAAAGAATGATTAGACAATTTTATTATAGATAAACTTTTAGTTAATTAAATTTTATTAAAGAAAGTAAAAAAAATATGAAATAATGTTTACTCTTTTTTTATTTATATATTTTTTGTCTCTCAGTAATTTATTAAATTAATGAATGTAGTATTATCTTCTGATATTTTATATATAAATATTGACACAATTACACTTGTGTATTATCAATTCTCCATCAACCATTATGTAAATATTTTTCTTATTTATTTTTTTTTTATATTCTTTAATAAATTTACATAAAATACAAATATAAAATATAAATTTTTCTATTTATTACATAATAATAATTATTTTTTGCTTATTGTATTAGTATTTACTTGAGTTTGATATTAAATTTTTAATTTCTTTTTGTTCTAAAAGATTTTCTATTTTGAATTTTTTTATTTTTTGATACAAAATATATTTTTGATTTTCATGTTTATTTTTTTCTTTCCATAAAAAATTTGGAAGAAAAAAGATATTATTATCAATAATATTTGTTTTTTGAATAAAAAGTTCTGATTTTACTTTTTCTAAAAAAACATTATTTATTTGAAAATTTTCTTTTATATCTATTGATATTTTTTCGCAAAAAGATTTATTAATTAATTTTTTTTGTTTATAATAAGGAAAAATAATACTTTGGACGTTCCCTATAAAAAATATTTTAAAGAAAATATTTTTTTTATCAAAACAAGCTAACATACTATCTCCTTGTATTTGATTAAATTCTTTTGAATTTATTTTTTGTATATAAAAAGCTTTTTTTATAATTTTTAATGAATTGAAATTGAAATTTTTATTAATATTAATATTAATTTTTTCTCCAGTTAATTGTTGATTATTTATCCAAAAAATAGGATTTCCAAAAAAAGATATAGAATTATTATATTTATTATATATTAAAAAATCACTTTTAATTTGAACATTTTTTTGAAAAAAAAAACTTTTAATAGGAAAAATTTTTATTAAAAATGGATCATAATTTTTAAAATATATTTGTAAATTATCAGAATGAATAAAAAAGGAATTTTTTTTATTTTTAATCATAATGTTTTTTTTCAAATTAATTAAACCATTATGTAAATCTAAAATACCATAATCTCCTATTAAATATCCATTTGGTAAATATTCTAAAAATATTTTTTTTAAAATAAAAAGTTTTTTTTTATTATTAAAAAAGAAAGATTCTCCTTTTAATACGATTCCATCATAATGAATACTACAATTTTTGGTAGATATAAAAATATTTTTTTTTAGAAAAAATGAACCTATTTTAAAATAAAAAAAATTATTTAATTGTTGATTATTTATTATAACAGTAGGACTATAAAAATTAATCTTTTCTAAAGATAATAAATATTCTATATGGTTAGTATATACTATATAATTATTATTGATTAATTTAATCTTATATTTTAAGATAACTTTTTTTTTTTTAGGAAAAAAAGATCCTTCTTGACTATATATCGTTAAGTTTTTATATTGTATTAAGTTTTTTTTTTTAAAAAAAAATTTTTTTAATTTAAAATCGTATTCTAAAATAGAAGTATATAATGATAATTTCATTTTTTTAAAAAAAATTACTACATTTTTTATTGCTTGAAATAATTGTTTTTTTAAATTAAAATTAATAATATGAGCTTTTAATTTTAAATTATTATTAAATAATGTAACTTTTTCTGAAAATTGTATACTTTCTATATTTGGATTATACTCTATTTTTTGAGAAAAAATTTTATTTTGATTTATTGTAAATAAAACATTTCCATATCCATAAAATTGATTATTTATTTTATCATAAATAACTTTATCACAAAAAAGATGATATCCATTATTATATATTAAATGAACATTACCTATTAAAAATAATAAATTATTATTACCTTGTTCTTTTTTTTGTATAATATCTGCATGAATAAGTTTTATAATTTTTTTATTATTAGAATATCCTATATGAAAGAAAAAAAAAGTAAATAATAATAAAAAATAATATTTTAAATTCATTTTTTTGAAAAAAAATTAATTTTCTTTATATGCAATTAAGGAAATTTCTATATTTGCATTTTTTGGTAATCCATTAACTTGTATGGTTTCTCTAGCTGGATAATGATTTTTATAAAAAAATTTTGAATAAACAGAATTAATGATAGGATAATCTTCCATATTTTTTATAAATAAAGAAGTTTTTATTACATTTTTAAAATTAATTCCCATTTCTAAAAGAATAATATATATATTTTTCATAACTCTTTCTGTTTCTATTTTGATATTTTCAGAAATTAATTTTCCATTTATTGGATCTATAGCAATTTGTCCAGAAATGAATAAAAAATTTTTTATCCATACACATGTACTATATGAACCAAAAGAAGAAAGTTTTTTTATTGATAATTTTTTAATATTATTCATATTTATAATTAATAATGATTCATTTTTGAAAAATGAAAAATTTGATTCAAATTTGGATCTTTAATTCCAATAAAAAAAGAAAAAAAACGATTTTTTCCTATAGGAGTCCAATAAAAATTCATTTGAAAACTTCTTAAATCTCTATAAAAATGAAAATTAGTATAAATTATTTTATGTTTTATTAAATCATAATCAGTATATACTTCTATATTCCAATATTTTGTTAAATTTATTGAAGTATTTAAACTAAAAAAGGTATTTAATGATTGTTTTTTGTTAAAAAATTTCTCATAATTTGAATATATTTCAAATTTTGAATGAATTGGAATAGAATATTGTGCATAATTATTTTTATCAAATAAAAAATATTCATAACGATTTTCTCCTTTTTTTTTATATTGATTCTTTTTATTAAAAAAATTTATTTCATTTTTTAAATTATAAAAAAGTGAAAAATTAAAATTATAATTAATTGGATTAATTATTTTTTCTAAATAAAATTTAGAAAAATATCCTTCATAATTAATGCCAAAATTTTTAGTAAAATCTGTATTTCCTATAAAATATATTTTTTCCCATTTTAAATAATTTTTTTTAATAAAAAAAGAAGTATTTATTTGAAAAAAATTTAATATTTTTATTTTTTTATTATTTTTTTTAACAGATAAATAATTATTAATTATAAAATTAATTTTTTTTTCAAGTAAATTTCTATTAAAAGAAAAATCTTTTTTAAAATTTAAAGAAAATATAGGATCTATTTGATGTTTTAATGAAAAAAAATTAATTTTATTTAAATATCCAATTATAGAAGAAAATATAAAATTAGTAGATTGATCTATTGTTTGATAATAATGAAATGATTCATCCAATGGATAAATACCTTTATAATTAATTTTAGGTACAATTTTTAAATAAGTAAAAAATGGAAAAGAAGTTTCCATTGAAAAATAATTATTAATTTTATTTTTACAATTTTTTTTCACTTCATAAAAAAATTCATCATTAGGATTATAGAAAAAAAATTGATAATTTAAAATTAATGGATGAAAAAAAATATTTTTAGAATTTAAAAAAGGTTTTTTTTGTATAGAACAATAAAATTTAGGAATTTTTAATTGAATTTCTTTATTTTTTTTTAAAAAAAAAGTATTCATATCTAATAAAAAAAAATCATATAATTGATTTTTTATATTAAAATTAAAAATATTAATTTTTTTAAAAGAATTCATATCCGAATGAAATTCAATTTGATAAGATAAAAAATTATTATTATAGTTATGAATCCATTTTAATTCATCATTAATTTTTTGATTAAAAAAATATTGATGATTAAGATGAATGGATCCTCCATGATTGGTATTTTTTAATTGATATTCTATTTCTGTTTTTAATTTACATTTTTTATTATCTATATCATTAGATATAAAAAAATTAAAATAATTATAAATAGAAGAAAAAAAACCTATATTTTTTACATATATTTTTTTATTTTCAAAACCTATTTTTGGGTAAGTTACTCCATAAGAAAAAATATTATTTTTATGATTTTTTATAGGAATATAGATAAATGGAAAAATAATAGGCATTGGAACTTTATATAAAAAAAATGATACAGGGCCAGTAATAATAAATTTTTTTTTATTAAAAAATTTTAAATATTTTATTTTTAAATAAAAATCAGGATATATATCTTTTTTTTTTATAAAAAGTGGATCAGATGTATAGATTATTTTTTTCATGAAACTATAATCAGCTTCTTTTTTTATTTTATTAGCTATAATTACATGATCTTTTTCTTTTATAAAAACATTTTTAATATTCAATTTTTTATTATATAAATTGATATGAAATTTACTAGAAGTAGAATATATATTTCCATTTTTTTTAATAATTAAATTCCCTTTTTTTTCTATAGCATATATATCTCCAGTTTTCCAATTAAATTCTACACGATCTGCTTCTATTTTTGTATCAAAATATTCTATTAAAACATTTCCATTTAAATAAGATTTACCTTTTTCTATATCATGTTCTTGTGTATTAGAACGATACTTAATACTATTATTTTGATTCCAATTTTGTTCAAAATTAAATTTTTGAAAAGGAATTATATTTTTATTTTTTTCTATTTCTATAGAATAAATAAACACAGAATATAAAAAAAATAAAATTTTAATAAAATTTAACAAATTTTTTAAAAATTTTAAATAAATATAAATTTATTATTATATTTTTTTTACTTTTAATTTATCTATACAAACTCCTAATAGTTCTAATATAGTTATATGAAATACAGGATGATATTTATTAGGCATAATTTCACACATTGGTTCTAAAACAAATCTTCTAAAATGTAAAAAAGGATGAGGAATAATTAAAATAGAACTATAAATAATAATATGATCATAAAATAAAATATCTATATCAATTTTTCTATTTTTATATTCTTTATTTTTTTTAAAATTTTTATTGGATATTTTTTTACTTATTATAAATTCTATTTTAAAAATTTTTTTTAAAACTTCCATAGGAGAATAAAAAGTTTCTATATGCAATACTATATTATAAAAATAAGGCGTATTTTTTTTCATATTCCATGGAGAAGTTTTAAAAACTGAAGATTTTTTAATTATTTTACCTATTATTTTAGAAATTAAAATTAAAGATTTATTTAAATATTTTTTTCTATTTGTTTTATTACTTCCTAATAATAAAAAAACATTATGTTGTTTCAAATAAGTAAAATTTTTTTTTTAAAAATATAGAATATTTTTAAGGTTTAGAAAAATATTTTTAAATTGAATAAAAAAAATATTCATGGGATTCGTTGAATTTATGAAGAATCTTTTTACTCAAGAAATAGCTATAGATTTAGGAACAGCTAATACTCTTATTATGTATAAAAATAAAGTTATTGTAGATTTACCTTCAATAATTGCCATAGATATAAGAACTAAAAAAGTATTAGCTGTAGGAGAAGAAGCTAAACAAATGCAAGGAAAAACACATGAGAATATTAAAATATATAAACCATTAAAAGATGGAGTAATTGCAGATTATCAAGTAGCTGAACTCATGATCAGAGAATTTATTAAAAAAATTCCAGGAATAAATAAAAAATTTTTTACTCCATCTTTAACTATGGTAATATGTATTCCATCTGGAATTACAGAAGTAGAAAAAAGAGCAGTTAAAGATTCTGCACAACATTTAAATGCAAAAGAAGTTTATTTAATTGAAGAACCAATGGCTGCAGCTATAGGATCTGGGATCTCCGTTACTAAAGCAGAAGGGAATATGATTATTGATATTGGGGGAGGGACAACAGAATGCGGAGTAATAGCTTTAGGCGGTATTGTTTGTCAAAAATCTATTAAAATAGCCGGAGATGTTTTTACTAATGATATTTCTTATTTTTTAAGGTCTAAATATAATTTATATATAGGAGAAAGAACTGCAGAAAAAATTAAAATAGATATTGGTGCAGCGATGGAATTTATTGAAAACCCACCAGTTGATATTCATATACAAGGGCGAGATCTACCAACTGGGAAACCTAAAGAAATGAATATTTCTTATAAAGAAACAATTCCTGCTTTAGATAAATCAATTTTACGTATTGAAGATGCCGTAATGGAAACACTATCTAGAACACCACCAGAATTAGCTGCAGATATCTACAAAACTGGTATTTATATGGCTGGTGGAGGGTCTCTTTTAAGAGGATTAGATAAACGTATTTCTAAAAAAACTGGTTTATCTGTTACTTTAGTAGAAGATCCTTTAAGGGCAGTAGTAAAAGGAACAGGAGTAGCATTGCAGAATATTGATAAATTTACATTTTTAATGAAATAGGGGATATAATTAATTTTAATATGCGTAATTTTTTTTATTTTTTTTTCAAATGGCGTTTTTTTATTTTATTTTTTTTATTAGAATCTTTTGCTATTTTTCTTTCTTTTTCTAATAATAATCTTCAAAAATATATTTATACTGGATCATCTAATTGGTTAATTGGAAATATATATCAAAATATTTATCAATTTCGTCATTATTTTTTATTAGATATTGAAAATAAAAAGTTAATTTATGAAAATAAAAAATTACTTTCTGAAAATAGACATTCTAAATTAATCAAATCTACTAAAGATTTTCAAGAAGAAAATATAAATTATTTACAACAATATATTTTTACTCCTGTTAAAATTATTAATAATAGTATACATCAAAGAGAAAATTATATAACTATAAATAAAGGAAGTTTAGATGGAATTAAAACTGATATGGGTTTGATATTATCTGATGGAATTGCTGGTATTATTACAAAAACATCTCCACATTTTAGTATAGCTATTTCTCTTTTAAATCCAAAAATTAAAGTAAATGCTAGATTAAAAAAAAATAAATATTTTGGAACAGTTAGTTGGGATGGGTTAGACCCTGAATATGTAATTTTATATGATATATCTAGACATTCTATTTTTTATAAAGGAGATTTAGTAGAAACAGATGGAAAATCGGCAACTTTTCCTGAAGGGATATTAATTGGAAAAGTTTTTTCTTATAAATGGGATGAAGAACATGCAAATTATATAATAAAGGTGAAATTATTTACAAATTTTTCTACTATAGAAAATGCTTATGTTGTGAAAAATTTATTTAAAAAAGAGTGGGATCATATTCAACTTTATAAAGTTGAACGTCAATAATGAATTTTTTTAGAAATTTTTTTTTTATTTTTTTTATTTTTATCATTCAAATATCAGCATTAAATCCTATTTTTTATCCTATTTTTTTAGGATGGTATATATATATATATATATACTTTTTATTTTAATTTATCCATATCGTGGCAATAAATTTATATTTTTAGTGTTATCATTTTTTTTAGGTTTGATTATTGATAATTGTATGAATACAGGAGGAATACATGCTTTTTCTATTACTTTTTCAGCTTACTTAAGATTAAATTTTTTAAAATTTTTTGATGGAAATAATTTTAAAATTCAAAGTGATTTTTCTATTTATCAATTACCTTTTATTAGAAAAATTTTTTATATATTTTCTTTAGTTTTTATTCATCATTTTTTTTTATTTATTTTAGAAACATTACAAGTTCATCAATTTCAAAAAATTTTTTTATTAAGAACTATATTGTGCAGTATTTTTACAACTATTTTATGTAATATTTATTTTTTTTTTAGAAAAATTAAACGTTGAAAAAATTATACATATTTTATATTTTATTAAGTTTTATAGGTGTAATTTTTATTATTAGATTATATTATATTCAAATATATACAGAAAAATATATTTTAAATGCTTTTAATACTTCTATAAAACAAGAAATTATTATTCCTGAGAGAGGGTCTATTTTTGATAGAAAAAATAATTTATTAGTTTTTAATAAATTTATTTATGAATTAAGTGTTATTCCTATTCTTCTTGATGATAATATGAATATTATAGAATTTTGTAATTTATTAGGAATTGAAAAAAATATTTTTTATAAAAATTTAGAAAAAGCAAAATCTTATTCAAAATATTTACCTTCTATTTTTCTTCCTTTTATTTCTAAAGAAAAATTTGCTTCTATTCAAGAAAAACTGTATAAATATAAAGGATTTGATTGGACAAAACGTTCTTTAAGGGATTATAAAGTAGAAAGTTCCGCTAATATTTTAGGTTATCTTGGAGAAGTCAGTATGAAAGACATTAAAAAAGAATCTTCTTATTATCAAAGAGGAGATTTTATCGGTTGGGCTGGAGTAGAAAAATCTTATGAAAAAATATTAAGAGGAAAAAAAGGAATTAAATATTGGGTCAAAGATAGAAATGGGTGTATTATTGGGAGTTATAATAATAAAAAAAATAATATAAAAGCTATTATTGGAAATGATATTTCTTTAACTATTGATTGGAATTTACAAAATTATGCTGAACAATTAATGTATCAAAAGAAAGGAGGTATTGTTGCTATCAATCCTAAAAATGGAGAAATTTTATCTTTAGTCTCTAGTCCTATAAATAATCCTAATTATTTTGTAGGAATAAATCGTTATAAAAAAATTAAAAAATTAATTAAAAATACGATAGATTATCCATTATTTGATAGAACGACACAGGCACGTTATCCTCCAGCTTCTCCTTTTAAATTATTAACAGAATTAGCTGGTCTTCAAATGGGTGTAGTAGACACAAAAACGACTTTTATTTGTTATAAGGGATTTAAACAAGGAAAAAAAAGAATTCAATGTCATTCAGGATTTCATGGATTTCCTATAGGAATAGAAACAGCAGTAGCTGTATCTTGCAATAATTATTTTGCACAAGTTTATAAACGTGTAATAGAAAAATATCCAAAAAATTTAACTAAAGGAGTTAATGAATGGAGCGAAATTATTAAAAGTTTTGGATTTGGAAATTATTTATATAATGATTTAGCTACTGGAGAAAAAGGAGTTATTCCTTCTGGAGATTATTATAATAAAAAATATGGAGATACTAAATGGAATGCGTTAACTATTATTTCCAATAGTATTGGACAAGGAGAAATTAATGTAACTCCTATTCAATTAGCTAATATGGTTTGTGCTATAGCAAATAAAGGTTATTTTTATACTCCTCATATTGTAAAATGTATTAATCATAAACCAATTTATAATTCTAATTATACTTTAGCTAAATATACTAAAGTTAAAAGTAAATATTTTAATTTTATTATTAATGGAATGGAAAAAGTTTTTATAATTGGAACAGGAAAAAGTTTTAAATCATCTGATATTAGAATGGCAGGAAAAACAGGAACTGCTCAAAATTTTATTAAAATTAAAAATAGAGTAATTTCTCTTCCAGATCATTCTATATTTATTTTATTTGCACCAGTAGAGGATCCTAAAATAGCTATTTCTGTTATTATAGAAAATGGAGGATTTGGATCTCGTTGGGCAGGTCCTATAGCTAGTTTAATTGCGGAAAAATATATCAAAAATAATGTACTAAGAACAAATTTAGAAAATAGAATTTTAACTTCTGGATTACAAAAAGTTTATGATTCTATAGCAATAATGAAAGGATATAAATAAATAATTCTTTTGAGAAATAAAACCTTATTAAGGAATATTGATTGGTATATTGTATTAATATATATTTTTATAATTTTTTTTGGATATATGAATTTATATTCTGTTTCATCAGAAAAAGCAGAAAAACAATTAATATGGATTATATTTAGTTTTATTTGTATAATTTTAGTTTTTTTATTTCAACCAATACATTATAAATATTTTTCTCCATTCTTTTTTTTATTTACATTATTCCTTTTAATTGGAGTGTTTTTTTTTGGGAAAAATATTAATGGATCAAAATCTTGGTATATTTTTGGTCCTATTAGTTTTCAACCTTCAGAATTATCTAAAATATCTACATCTTTGATTCTAGCTCATATAATGAGTCAAGAAAATTTTAAAAAAAATAAAAAAATATTATTTTATATATTTATTATATTATTTACTCCTTTTATTTTAATATTTTTTCAACCAGATCCAGGGTCTTCTATTGTTTTTTTTTCTTTTATTTTGACTTTGTATAGAGAAGGTTTATCAATATTTTTTTTATTTTATATATTGATTTTTATTTTTTTATTTATACTATCTTTAAATTTTTCATTTTGGATAATTATATTAGCTTTATTCTTTATTTTTTTATTATTATTTCTAATCAAAAAAAATAATTTATTTTATTATATTTTTTACTTTATTTTTTTTTCTTTTTTTGTTTTTATTTCTCCATTTTTTTATCAAAAATGTTTAAAAAAACATCATAAAGATCGAATTAATATTCTTTTTAAGAATGAATTTGATAGAAAATATAGAGAAAATGTAGGTTATAATCTACTTTATTCTAAAACTGCACTTGGATCTGGTAAATTTTTTGGAAAAGGATATAAAAAAGGGACTATAACAAAAGGGAAATTTGTTCCTGAACAACATACGGATTATATTTTTTGTACTGTAGGAGAAGAATGGGGTTTTATAGGAAGTATAGGTTTAATTATATTTTATTTATTATTTATTAGTAGAATCTATTTTTTATCTGAAAGACAAAGAGATATTTTTGTAAGAATTTTTGGATATTCAGTAGGAAATATTCTTTTAATTCATTTTTTGATTAATTTAGGTATGGTTATGGGTTTATTTCCAACAATCGGAATTGTTTTACCTTTTTTTAGTTATGGAGGATCATCTTTTTGGTCTTTTACTATTTTAGTATTTATTTTTATTAGATTAGATATTTCTAATCAAACTAATTTAATATAAATTATTAATTTTAAATTTTTTTTAATAAATTTGTATTTTTTAAGGGGCTGATTTTGGATTTGACAGCAAGATTATTTATAAAGGTCAGCATATCGTGTTACGTAAGGTATTTCACGTAAATCAATCGTTACAAATATCATAAATGGCGAAACAAAATACGCTTTTGCTGCTTAATGAAGAATCATTAAAGCTTTATCTGTAAATTTCAGAAGCAAAATACCTCTCAGTGGTTTTTCCTTATAATTTCTGATATAGAGGTACTAATAATATAAGGATAAAAAAATGGATGATTCTAAAGTTTTTTTATTTTATTAAGAATCTAAGATATATTTTTAGATCTAAAGCTTTAGATATATTGAAAAAATAAACTTTAGATAAATATGTAGAACCCTTTATTATACTTGTTTGGACGCGGGTTCAAATCCCGCCAGCTCCATTTTTTTTAAAAATTAAAGTTTATATCTACATCAACCTTATCATATTTTTTTTATAGTATTCTTTCAGGAATTTTATTAATATTAGGATGGCCTACTTATGGAAATCCTATTTATTTATTTATAGCTTTTATTCCATTATTATATATAGAAAATTATATTAATTATTCTTTTTTTTATGTTTTTTTATTATCTTTTTTGACTTTTTTTATATGGAATGGGAGTTCTACATGGTGGTTATCTTATACTCAAAGACCTAATGGAAGTTATTCTATAGAATCCTATTTATTTCCTGTATTAATAAATTCTTTTTTGATGTCTATTGTTTTTTTATGTTATTCATATATAAAAAAATATGTAGAAAATAAAAAAATAGGATACCTATTTTTAATAGGGTTATGGGTTACATTTGAAAAATTACATTTAAACTGGGAATTATCTTGGCCTTGGTTAAATTTAGGGAATGGATTTTCTAATTATCCAAAATGGATTCAATGGTATGAATATACGGGTACTTTAGGAGGAACTATATGGATATGGAGTGTTAATATTAGTTTAATGAATGGAATCCTAGAATATAAAAAAAATAATAATAAATTTTTTTTATATAAAAATATTATTATTAATATAGGAAAAATATTTTTTTTAATTTTTATTTCTAATTATATATATATAAAATATGAAGAAAATAAAAAAGATACTGTAAATGTTTTAATTTTACAACCAAATATTGATCCATATCATCAAAAATATAAAATATCTACAAAAAAATTAATCTTAAAATTAAAAAAATTAATAAATAAAAAAAAATTTTTTATAGAAAAAACTTTTATTATAGCTCCTGAAACGTTATTTCCAGGATATGGTCATAAAATTCCAATATTTAATATTAATCAAAATAAATTAATTTTAATTTTTAGAAATTTTTTAAAAAAACATCCAAAAACTGTATTTATTACAGGAATAGAATTATATTCTTTATCTCAAAAGAAAAGTCAAACTTCAACTCCAATTTTTTTAAAAAAAATAAAAAAATATTATGGTTAGATATATTTAATTCTATTATTCAAATAAGTTCATCATATAAAAAAATTGAAATACATCATAAATCAAAATTAGTTCCAGCTGTAGAAACTTTTCCATATAAAAAAATTCTTTTTCCTATATTAGGAGATGTTATTTTAAATTTTGGAGGTACGATAATGGAACATAGAAAAGAAGATTTTCCTTCTATATTTAAACATCCTGATTTAGGTATTCAAGTGGCACCTATTATTTGTTATGAATCAGTTTTTGGAGAATATGTTTCTAAATTTTTTAAAAATACTAATGCAGAATTTATGATAATTATTACAAATGATGGATGGTGGGGGGAAACACAAGGATATAAACAACATTTATCTTATGCTAGAATTAGAGCTATAGAAAATAGGAAATCTATAGCTAGATCAGCTAATACAGGTGTATCTTGTTTTATAAATGAAAAAGGAGAAATAATTTCATCTCTTCCTTATGGAAGAGATGGAGTTTTATTTAAAAAAATAAGTATTAATAGAAAAAAAACTTTTTATATTAAAAATGGAGACTATCTTTTTAAGATTAATTTTTTTATTATTATAATAATTTCCATTTATACTATAATCTATCGATTATATATAAAAAAATAATTATTATTTTATTTTTTTATAAGATTTTCCAATATAATTAATAATATCATTTGCCATAATAGATTCTTCATTTAACTCTTTAGAAGCAATATCTCCAGATAATCCATGTAAATAAACTCCTAGAATACAAGAATTTTTTGGAGAATATCCTTGAGATAATAAACCTGTAATTATTCCGCTCAAAACATCTCCACTCCCTGCTGTAGCCATTCCTGGATTTCCAGTACTATTAAAATAAAGATTTCCATTAGGTGTAGAAATAACAGTATGTGGTCCTTTTAATACAATAAAAATTTTATATTTATTAGATATTTTTTTTAATTTATCTAATTTTTGATAATCATTTTTCCATGCACCACATAATCTATAAAATTCTTTCACATGTGGAGTAATAATAGTATTATTTTTCGGAAGATAATCTAATATTTTTAATTTAGTAGATATAATATTAATAGCATCTGCATCTATTACTATAGGAGGTAATTTTTTATTTTTTAATAAAAAAGTTTCTAATGCGTATATAGTTTTAGGATTTTTTCCAATTCCCATTCCTATTCCTATAGATTTAATTTTTAAATATTTAGGTAAATTATTAGGAATATTACTAATAAAATAATTATTAATGTCAGTTTTTATAATAGCTTCTGGAATAGAATTTTGTAAAATATTATATCCACATTTTGGAGTATAAATACTTAATTTTCCAATCCCAATTTTAAAACTAGCTTTAGCAGAAAGAATCATAGCCCCTATCATTCCATAATGTCCTCCAATAAGTAATCCATGTCCATAATCTCCTTTATGAGAAAATTTTTTTCTTTTTTTATATATATATTGTATATAATTTTTATCAATATAAAAATTTTTAACAGATATATTATCTGTAATATTTTTTTTATATCCAATATCTAATAAATTCCAACTCCCAATATAATCCGCATAATCTGGTAAAAAAAAAGGAATCTTTGGAAATTGAAATGTTAATGTATGAGTCGCTTTTATAATAATAAATTCTTTTTGATGTTTTTCTATAAAAAGACCAGATGGAATATCTATCGATATTACAGATAAAAATTTATTTTTATTAATAAATTTAAAAAAATTTTTCCAATATATATTATTTATAATACGATTCAATCCAATTCCAAAAATTGCATCAATAAGTATATATTTTTTTTTTTGAAAAAAAAGTGGAAATATATCTCCTTCATAAATATTTTTTATTTTTATTCCATATCTTAATATTTTTTTTTTATTAATAATAAATTCATTAGAAAAATTATTAGAAATATTAATAATATATATATTGATTATAATTCCTTTTTGAAATAACATTTTTGCTAATGCAAGACCATCTCCTCCATTTTTTCCTTTTCCTACTAAAAAAATTACTTTTTTAATAGAAGGAAAATGATGTAAAATCCAATAATAACAACTTTTAGCTGCTCTTTCCATTAATTCTATAGAAGAAATATCTTCTTTTTCAAGATAAAATTTATCTATTTTTTTAATTTGATTTTTTGAAAGAATTTTCATTTTTTAAAATGAATTTATTATTTTTGATTTTATTGTTTTTTAAATATTAATATCAGCAAAAATAAGATAAAAAGATCTAATTTAAATGGCAGAGTATAATTTGACCATTCCAGCAATGGGTGAAAGTATAGCTGAAGCTACTATCATTCGTTGGTTAAAAAAAGAAGGAGATTTTATAAATAAAGAAGATTTATTAGTAGAAATTGCTACGGATAAAGTAGACTCTGAAATTACTTCTCCAGTTAATGGAATATTGAAAAAAAAATTATTTTCTACCAATGAAGTAGTTAAAGTGGGATGTTGTATAGCTATTTTGGAAATAGAAGAAAAATTAAAGATATTTTCATTAGAAAATGAAAAAAAAACTTCTGAAGAAATAATAGTAAAAAAGAATTTTTATTCACCTCTTGTTCGTACTATTGCTCATCGAGAAGGAATTCATTTTTATGAATTAAAATCTATAAAAGGAACTGGAGAAAAAGGACGTGTGACTAAAAAAGATATTTTAAAATATATTCATTATAAAAATAATAAAATTTTTTATCCTAATGAGGATAATGAGGAAATTATAACAATGAATAGAATGCGAAAAATTACTGCATTTCATATGAAAGAAAGTAAAAATATATCTGCACATGTTACTTCTTTTGTAGAAGCCGATGTTACAAACATTGTAAAATGGAGAAATAAAATCAAGGATACTTTTCAAAAAAATACAGGAGAAAAATTAACTTTAATGTCTGTTTTTGTAGAATGTGTAGTAAAAGCAATTAAAGATCTTCCAATGATTAATATATCAGTAAATGGAACTAATATTATAAAAAAAAAAAATATTCATATAGGATTAGCGACCGCATTACCTAATGGTAATTTAATCGTCCCAGTTATTAAACATGCAGATTCTTATAATTTAGGAGGATTAATAAAAATTATTAATGATTTAATAAAAAGAGCAAAATCTAATCAGTTAAAACCAGAAGAAACTCAAGGCGGAACTTATACTATTAGTAATATAGGAAGTTTTGGTAATTTATTTGGAACTCCTATTATACATCAACCTCAAGTTGCTATTATGGCTATAGGATTAATCCAAAAAAAATTATCAATAATAGAAACTCCAAAAGGAGATTTAATTGGCATACGACATAAAATTTATTTATCTCATTCTTATGATCATCGTGTAATAGATGGAACATTAGGTGGAGGTTTTGCAAAAAAAGTAGCTTTATATTTAGAAAAATTTAATTGTTATACAAAAATAATATGAAAATTAATTTTGATGTTTTAATAGAAATACCTAAAGGATGTAGAAATAAATATGAATTTGATAAAAAAAAGAATCTAATTCGATTAGATAGAGTTTTATATTCTCCCATGAGTTATCCAACAGATTATGGTTTTATCCCAAAAACTCTTTCAAAAGATGGAGATCCATTAGATGTGTTAGTTTTTTTAACAGAACCTACTTTTCCAGGTTGTTTAATTACAGTGAAACCTATTGGAATTTTTTTTATGACGGATGAAAATGAAGAAGATGAAAAAATTATATGTGTCCCTATTTCTGATCCAAATTATAATACAATTGAAAATATTAATGAAATTTCTCTTCATTCTAAAAAAGAAATTGAACATTTTTTTTTAGTATATAAAGATTTAGAAAATAAAAAAGTAAAAATAGGAAATTGGAAAAATAAAAATGAGGCTATTTTAGTTTATCAAGAATCTTATTTAAGATATAAAAATCAATAACAATATTATTTGTATAAATATAATTCTTTTAAAATTTTATCTTCTAAAAAAGAAGGAGAATTCATCATGATATCTTTTCCAAAATTGTTTTTTGGAAAAGCAATAAAATCTTTGATATTATTTGATCCTTTTAAAATAGCAATTAAGCGATCTAAACCAAAAGCAATCCCACCATGAGGTGGCGTTCCATAATCTAAAGATTTCATAAAAAAACCAAATTTAGATTGTATTTCTTTTACAGATAAACCTAAATATTTAAAAATTAAATTTTGAATTTTTTTATTGTGAATACGTATAGATCCACTTCCAATTTCAACTCCATTAATAATTAACTCATATGATTGAGAACGAATATTTTCTAATTTATTTTTTTTAAATAAATGAATATCCTCTTTTTTTGGACTAGTAAAAGGATGATGTAATGATTTATATCTTTTTTCTTCTTCATTCCATTCTAAAAGAGGTAAATCGATAATCCATAAAGGTTTAAAAATTTTAGAATTTTTTAAATTTAATCTATTGGACATTTCTATACGTATTTGATAAAGAATATTTCTTATATTTTTTTTCCCCCCAAAAATAAAAAATAATAAATCTCCAGGGGTTGCTTTAAAATATTTAATAATAGTCAAATAATTTTCATTAGAAAATAATTCTTTTTTTGAAGAAAAAAATGTTTTATCTGGGAAATATTTTATCCAAAAAAAATTATTTATATTATAAGAAATATTTTTAATAATTGATTTAATTTTATCATTAGTATAATGACTACAATTTGGAATATTGATTCCTATTGTTGTAATTTTATTTTCTTTAAAAAAATTAATTTTATTTTCTTTAAAAAAATTATTCATTTCTATAAATTTCATACCAATTCTTAAATCAGGAGTATCTGATCCATACATTTTAATAGCATCATCATATGTCATACATGTAAATGATTCTAATTGAATATTTTTTATTTTTTTAAATAAATATTTAATAAAATTTTCAAAAAAAACTAATATATCTTTTTTTTTTACAAAAGACATTTCACAATCTATTTGTGTAAATTCAATTTGACGATCAGATCGAGCATCTTCATCTCTAAAACATTTAACAATTTGAAAATATTTATTAATTCCTCCTATCATTAATAATTGTTTAAATAATTGAGGAGATTGAGATAAAGCATAAAATTTTTCTTTATGTATTCTAGATGGAACAAAAAAACTTCTAGCTCCTTCAGGACTATGATTAATTAAAAGAGGTGTTTCTATTTCTAGAAAACCATTTTTAGAAAGAAAATTTCGTATGTTTAAAGAAACATTATGCCGTAATATTAAATTTTTTTTAATATAAGATCTACGGATATCTAAATATTTATATTTCATTCTAATTACTTCATTTCCATCAGTTTCATCTTCTATTGTAAATGGAGGTAATAAAGAAGGATTTAATATGTATAAATGAAACACTAAAATTTCTATTTCTCCTGTAGGAATATGATAATTTTTAGATTTTCTTTCTACAACTTTTCCATTAATTTTAATTAAAAATTCTCTTCCTAATTTAGGAAATTTATTTATTAATTTTTTAGAAAAAAAAAGTTGTATGATTCCAAAATAATCCCGTAAATCTATAAAAATTAAAGATCCTAAATTTCTTATTTTTTGAATCCATCCGGATAAAATAACTGTCTTACCAATATCTTTTTTACATAATTCTCCACAATGATGTGTTCTATAAAACATATATTATTTTTTTTTATTCTTATTCCTTATTTTAGTAGGATATAATTCTTCATAAACTTCTATAATATCTTTACATCGTAAATTACGATAATCTTTTATTATGAAACCACATTCATATCCTTTTGATACTTCTTTGACATCTTCTTTGAAACGTTTTAAAGAAGTCAATTCTCCATTATGAATAACAATACCATCTCTAATTAATCTCACTTTATATTGCCGTATTAATTTTCCTTCTATTACCATACATCCAGCGATAGTTTTATTTTTTGAAATTTTAAAAATTTCTCTTATTTCTGCACTTCCTAATATATTTTCTTTTTTTTCAGAAGATAACATTCCGTCCATAGCTTCTTGAATATCATTAATGACATTATATATTATAGAATATGTACGTATTTCAATATTTTCTTTTTTTGCTATATTTTTAGCTGCATGATTAGGACGAACATTAAATCCTATGATAATAGCATTTGAAGCGCTTGCTAACAATATATCTGATTCTGTAATGGAGCCTACTCCCTTATATATAATATTAATCACAATAGTATTGGTAGATAATTTTTGTAGAGCATCAGAAAGTGCTTCTACTGATCCATCTACATCTCCTTTTAAAATTATTTTTAATTCTTTAAAATCACCTAAAGCTATACGTCTTCCTATTTCATCTAAAGTTAAATGTTTTTGAGATCTTATATTTTGTTCTCTTTGTAATTGTTCTCTTTTAGAAGCTAATTGTTTAGCTTCTTTTTCATCTTTAAAAACTTTAAATTTATCACCAGCTGTAGGAGCTCCATTTAATCCTAAAATAGTAATTGGTTGAGAGGGCCCTGCTGATAAAATAGATTTTCCACGTTCATCTAAAATATTTTTTACTTTTCCATGATAACTTCCTGCCAAAACATAATCACTAACTTTTAATGTTCCACCTTGTAAAATTAATGTACTTATATATCCTCTTCCTTTATCTAAAGATGCTTCAATTACAGTCCCTATAGCTGGTTTATTTGGATTGGATTTTAAATTTAATGAATCAGCTAATAACAGTACTTTTTCTAATAATTTATCTATTCCAATACCTAATTTTGCTGATATTTCTTGAGATCTGTATTTCCCTCCCCATTCTTCTACTAAAAAATTTAAATGAGCTAATTGTTCTCTAATTTTATCAGTATTAGATTCTTTTTTATCAATTTTATTAAATACAAATATAATAGGAACATTAGCAGCTTGAGCATGACTAATAGCTTCTTTAGTTTGAGGCATTACTTGATCATCAGATGCTATAACTATAATAGCAATATCTGTAATTTGTGCTCCTCTTGCTCGCATGGCTGTAAAAGCTTCATGTCCTGGAGTATCTAAAAAAGTAATAAATTTTTTGTTTAAATATTTTACACTATAAGCAGCAATATGTTGAGTAATTCCTCCTTCTTCTCCAGAAATAACATTTGTATTTCTAATATAATCTAATAAAGAAGTTTTTCCATGATCAACATGTCCCATTACAGTAATAATTGGTGGTCTATGTTTAAGATTTTCTTCTAAATCTTTATCATCTTGAATAGCTTCTTCTAAGTCTAAACCAATAAATTCTACATTATATCCAAATTCATCAGCTACTAATGTTAATATTTCTGCATCTAATCTTTGATTCATAGTAACCATAATTCCTAATGCCATACAAGAAATAATTACATCTGTAGCTTGAACATTCATCATAGATGCTAATTCATTAACAGTAGTAAATTCCGCAAGTTTGAGTATTTTTTCTTTTTTTTTATTTTCTATTTCATTTTGTAAAAATTGTTTTTCTTTTTTAGATTGACGTTTTTCTTTTCTAATTTTTGAAAATTTAGATTTTATTCCTTTTGAAGAAAGTTTTTCTAAAGTTTCTTTAATTTGTTTTTCTATTTGTTCATCTGTAATACCAGATTTTTTTAATTTTTTATTACTTTTTTGTTTTTCTATTTTATTTTTTTTATCATAAGAAGAACTATATTTAAAATAATTTTTTTTTTCTTTATCATTTTTTTTAGGAATACTTTTCATTTCTTCAAAAAAAATTTCCTTTTTAATTCTTTTACGTTTTTTTTTGATATTGTGTTCTTTTTTTGGTCGTTTTTTTTCAAATTGAGATAAATCAATACGATCCCCTGTTAACATTACTCCATCTAATTTTTGATATATTGTATCAATATGTTCAGGTTTATTTTTAAATGGAATAATCTCTTTTATATTTTTTTCTTTTTTTTTATTTGTTTGATTTTCATATTTTTTTTCTACTAAATTAATTTTTCCTAGTTTTTTAAAACTAATTAAATTTTCTGATTTAGCACGAATAATTTGAGATGTGTTTTTTATTTTTAATACTTCTTTTTTTATTTTTTCTTTTTCTATTCTTTTTTGTAAAAAAATTCTTTCAGAAGCATCTCGTATTTCTTTATAAGTTTTAAATTCTTGTACAAGAAATTTATATATTTTTTTTTCTATTTTTGTATTAGGATTATTTTCTATTTTAATTCCTTTTTTTTGTAAAAAATTTATAACTCTTTTTAAAGAAATATTAAATTTAGTTAATATTTTTTTTAATCTTATTTTATCATTCATAAGAACAAAAATAAAAATTAAACAATTATGTATTTAATTCTTCTTCAAATTCTTTTTTTAAAATAGTTACTATTTTAGTAATAATTTTTTCTTCAAGATTAGTGCGTTTACTAAGATCTTTCTTTTTATAATTTAAAATAGATTTTGCAGTATTTAAACCTAAATGGTGAAATTTTTCTATAATTTTTGGTTCAATTTCATCAGAAAATTCAGTTAATTCTACGTCATCTTCATAAGGATAATCTCTAAAAATATGAATTTTATATCCAGTCAATTGACTAGCTAATTTAATATTTTGTCCTCTTTTTCCTATTGCTTTAGAAATCTCTTCTAATTTTACATATACATTAACATATTTTTTTTCTTTATTAACTTCCATCATAGATATTTTAGCAGGATTTAAAGCTCTTGTTATATATAATTGGGTATTAGATGTATAATTAATCACATCTATATTTTCATTTTTTAATTCTCTTACAATAGGATGAATACGAGATCCTTTCATTCCTACACAAGCACCAACAGGATCTATACGATCATCATAAGATTCTACAGCTACTTTGGCTTTTTCACCTGGAATACGAGCAACTTTTTTAACAGTAATCACTCCTTCAGAAACTTCTGGAATTTCTAATTTAAAAAGTTCTTCTAAAAAATCTTCATCTTTTCTAGTTAAAATAGCAAAAGGTTTACTATCTCTCCAAGAGACTTTTTTTACTAAAACTCTAACTGGATCTCCTTTATGAAAAAAATCATTAGGAATTTGTTCTTTTTTAGGTAAAACCATTTCATTTTTTTCTTCATCTCTCATAATAATTTGTTTTGGTAAAATATGATACACTTCTACATTAATAATTTCTCCAATTTTTTTTTTAAATTTTTTATAAGTATTAGTATTATCATATTCATTAATTTTTGAAAGTAAATTTTGTCTTAAAGCTAAAATAGCTCTTCTTCCTAAAGATTTGAATTCTACTTTTTCAGTAACTTCTTCTCCTATTTCAAAATCTATTTCTATTTTTCTAGCATGAGATAATTCTATTTCTTTATTAATATTTTTTACTGTTCCATCTTTAACTACTGTACGATTTCTCCATATTTCTAAATCTCCTTGATCTGGATTAACTATAATATCATAATTTTTAGAAGAATCATATTTTTTTCTCAATACACATCGTATAGATTCTTCTAAAATAGCCATTAAACTTACTCTATCTATATTTTTTTCATATTTAAAATCTGAAAAAGAATCTATTAAAGCTTCATTATCCAT